>CAMVDF010000015.1 GCA_947166195.1 uncultured Lachnospiraceae bacterium | reverse complement strand
TAGTTTGTATACTCCTTTGGTACATAGTTGTCGGATGAGAGTACCAGGTTGTTTGCGTGGCAGAGGATCGAAAGTTCTCTCAGAAACTGGCAGAAATCATCGGAAGTCTGGGTGGGGAGCTGCTCGAAGTCCACATTGATGCCGTCAAGCCCGTAGTTTACTGCTGCATTTATCAGATTGTTTTCCAGATTCCTTCTTGTGGTGGTATGTGAAAGGACAGCATCCGTGTCCGTATCATTCGTGAAATTGTCCACAAGTCCCCAGATCTTTATACCCGCAGCGTGAACGGTTTCCACATAGGAGGGATCAGCGATGGAAGAGATGGAACCGTCGTTTCCCAAAAGAGCAAACCAGGTGGGGCTGATGACATTCATCCCGTGTGCCCGGGAGATCACCTCCGATACACTTGAGTTTGCATCGCTGTTTGTGACATTGTGCCATCCGAGAACCACATTCCCGTCCATTTTCACGGACGGATAGGTAACGGAGGCAGGAAGGGCGGGGGGAGTTTCGGTTTCCGTGGTATAGCCTGTAAGCCGCCTGTTCTCTATGAAACCAAAAAGAAGGTCATCGGTTCCGCAGTAGGACCAGACCTCATTTGAGCTTATTATGGTGACGGTATCTCCCTCCTCCAGTACCTTCACTGCTTCTGATTTTTTGTCCTCGCGTACATGGAGGGGAGTTTTTTTTGAAACGGATGCGCTCTTTGTTTCGCCCCACTGTGTCTTTATCTCTATACGCGCGGGAGAATCTGCCGTTTCCACGCCAAAGGAGGCAAAGTTTTTGAGGAGAGTGACGGACACATAGATATCTTCGCCTTTTTTGATGTATTCGTCAGGAGTGCATTCGTGTACGGAAGTACCCGTGGTTGCAAAAAACCTGCCTTCATTTGCATCATAATAAAAGATGTCGGAGAGTTCATTTGCCATGGACAGGGGCAGGTAATAAGTGCTGTTTATGAAAAGAGCCTTTTCGGAAAGAAGATTGTGATCATAAATGATCGCGGCATCCGTGTTTTCCGTGATCCCGAAGATCCCGTTCAGGTCGGCTTCCTTTGTGGTCTCGGAAATTTCCCCGAAAAAACCACTGAAGAAGCTGACTGCGGCTACGATGACGATCAGTATCAGAGCGACCGCCACCGGGATAAAGCTTTGTTTTTTCTTTTTCATGACTTTCTGTTTGTTTTAATGATCCTTTGATGATGCGGATTTCCGTGCTTCCCTGAAGCCTTTGACTTCATCATCACATAGTACCACAAATCGCCCGTGCTGTGAATACAGCGCAGTTTAGCTTTGGGGCGCCGAAACAGGTACGCTTCCTTCAACATCACGGCACAGACGATCGCGGAACTTTTTTAGTTTTCTCTTTCAGGCGGACCTACGCGGTCATACCTGATCTGCGACAGGTTTCCCCTGTCATCGCGGACGTAATCTGCCATATAGACTTCGTCCTGATTTGTCATCAGGTTGTTGACGATATCCCGCGGAGTGCTGGGCCTGTTTTCAAAATACAGGGGTATGCCCTGTGAAACGTAATCGCCCAGCTGCATCATAAGCTCAAACTGGATCTCGTCATAGCGGACTGCATTATGTGCTGAATACATATGCTTCTCCTTAAGTGTGAATATTCCCTGACAGCCGCAAAGGGTATTCTGTACCACTTTTGCGGCACCTTTGGTTACAGTCCGCAAAATGCATGGCAAAGTAGATCGATGAACTTTTGTGATATATCCGTTTGTCTGCAGTTTTGCGGAAACGAAATACGTACGGACGGCGTTAGATAAAAATCAGATCTTTTTTGTGAATCCTTTTTGTTTTGGAAAAAATTTTCAGACCGATGATTGGTCCTGACGGTGTTTCCACCGTGAAAAAACTGATAAGCAGAAAATTTCTTTTACGAATTTTTTTTGGCCGTTTACGAACACCTCCATTCCACGCCGGAGATTGTCCGTTCGTATTCGTGTTGTCTAACATACTACACCGGAAACAAAAATGCAAGCATTATTTTGTGGGACAGGGGACGTATCTCTGTCCCACAATTATGACAACCTGGAAGCAATCCAGGTTTTACGGATTACTGGCATAGTTAGGCTTACATAAAAGTGGGACAGAGATACGTCCCCTGTCCCACGCCCTGTCCACTGCGAAGGTTTTACATTGATGTTGACTTTAAGGAGGTGCGGTGTTAACATAAAATCAACTATAGCATCAAGAATGGGGGTTTGTCCCGTGAGGTATGACGCAGGCAGACGGGATTGCCGAAAAAAAAGAGAAGATTCTGTAAACCGGAAGGCTGCCATGTATCGCAGGCCAAAACAAAGCAGGTTTGCAGTTTTCAGCATTATCATAGTTGTGGTAATGCTTATTTGCGTGATGGCTTTTGACGGTGCAAACCTCATGAAAAGGAAAAATGCGAATGATGAAAAGATAGCCGCCATTCAGCAGGAGATTGATGCGGAAATGCAGCGCAGCGAGGATCTGAAGGAATACGAGAAGTATACAAAGACAAAAAAATTTGCGGAAGAGACCGCAAAGCAAAAGCTTGGCCTGGTGCATGAGGGCGAGCTGATCTTCAGAGCCAAATGAGCAGAAGTGATTTTGAATCAAGGGTAAAAATCTATATAGAAGAAAACGGCATGCTTCAAAAAGGCGACAGGGTTACCGTGGGCGTATCCGGCGGAGCGGACTCTGTATGCCTTATTTTTGTACTCATGAGGCTGCGCGAGGAATATGACCTCTCTTTGAGTGTTGTTCATGTGATGCATGGCATCAGGGGAGATGAGGCTGTCCGGGACAGGGATTTTGTGGGGGCTTTTTGCAAAAGAAACGGTCTTCCCTTTGAATGCATAGAAAGGGACGTTCCCGCCATCGCATCCCTGAACCGTATGAGTATCGAGGAAGCAGGACGCATGGTCAGATATGAGGTCTTTGAAAATGCGGGAGGCGACAGGACTGCGGTCGCCCACAATGCAGACGACATGGCGGAGACCGTTCTTTTCAATCTTTTCCGCGGAAGCAGCATACGGGGGCTTTCGGGCATTCCTGCCGTCAGCGGACGTATAATAAGACCGCTTCTATGCATGCCGAGACGTCAGATCGAAGAATACCTGAAGGAAAACGGTCTGGAATTTGTTGTCGACAGTACAAATCTTGATAATGATTATGCAAGGAACAAGATCCGTAATATCATCCTGCCCATGGCGCGGGAGGTAAATTTCAGGGCTGCGGATCATATAAATGATACGGCATGCGATCTCCGTAAAACGGACGAATTTCTGGATGAGCTCACAAAAAAAGCCTATGAAAGCTATGTGTCGTCAGATGCGGATACCGTCAGCATAGATGTGAAAGCGGCGGAAAACCTTCACGAGGTGATCCTGAAAAGACTGGTGTATATGGCTGTCGCAGAACTGTCCGGCGCAAAAAAGGATGTCTCGAGGGTCCATGTGGAGGATACAGTCAGACTGTTTTTCATGCAGAGCGGCAAGATGATATCTCTGATCTACGGACTTTTTGCAGAAAGATGCTTTGACAGCGTGATCATCAAAAAAGAGGAGATCCCACCGTTTTTTGACGGCGAGGAGAAACCGGAAGTGCCGCTTTCTCTCATCATAGAAAAGGGGACAAAGACACTTTCAGGTCCGGTTACGGTCAGGGCAAAGGTGATTGATGCAGAGGATGCAAAAATAAAGGACTTACGGTATACGAAATGGTTTGATTATGATAAAATGTCTGACGGTGCCGTTTTCAGGACAAAAAAGTCAGGCGATGTGATCGGTGTGAAGGGCGGCAGCAAAAAGGTGAAGGATGTCCTGACAGAGGAGAAGATCCCCAGATGGAAGAGGGGAAGCCTTTATATGCTTGCAGACGGCAGCAATGTGCTGTGGATACCCGGCATCAGGTATTCTGAAAGCTGCAAGGTCGGAGAGGATACCAAAAAGGTGCTGATACTTACATGGGAGGAAGATGAGATTGGAAGACAGGATTGAAGTGCTTTTTTCGGAAAAGGAGATAGACGAAAGGATCAGGGAACTTGCAGCGCAGCTAAGCCGCGATTATGAGGGAAAGGAGATCACCATCATCTGTATCCTCAAAGGGGCTACTTTTTTTGCCTGCGAGCTCGCAAAGAGGCTTGAGGTGCCGGCAAGGATCGAGTTCATGCGCTGCTCAAGCTATGGCGATGAAACCGAGAGCAGCAGGGAGGTCAAGATACTTCTGGACCTTGACAATCCCATCAAGGACAGGGACGTCCTGGTGGTTGAGGATATCATAGATACGGGAAGGACCATGAAGACTCTGCTGGAGGTTCTGAAAAACAGGGGCGCTTCTTCGGTGAAGCTCTGTGCCCTGCTCGACAAGCCGGACAGGAGAGAGGTGGAGGTTCATGCCGATTATATCGGCTTTACCATCCCGGATAAATTTGTTGTCGGGTATGGTCTCGACTATGCCCAGAAATACAGGACTCTGCCATATATCGGCGAAGTTATCGTTTAAGGAGGTCATACCTTGAGAGGAACAAGCAGAGGGCTCGCTTTGTACCTGCTTCTTGCGGCAGTGATCTTTATGGTCATTTTTTCCGCCGGCAGCAGGCTGCAGAAGGACGAGCTCTATTCACATGAGCAGTTTGGATTTGATCTTGAAAGCGGCACCGTTACAGCGGTGAATGTCAAGCCGTATAATAAAACCCCTACGGGACAGGCTGATGTCACATTGAAAAACGGAAGGGTGAAAACCCTCTATGTTGCGGATGTTTCCGAACTTGAAAAGGAACTCAAAAAATCTTTTCCGGCATACACCGAGGAAAGGGTCGAGCAGGAGAGTCTGCTTTTGACCTATGGTTTTCCGGTTCTTTTGTCCGTCATTGTGATCTTTATAATAATGGCGATGATGAATGCCCAGGCAGGCGGCGGTGAGCGGCTCGGCCAGCGCCAGCGTTGCCGTGGCGGCGGTGCAGGTGCCAACAGGATGGCAAGCTTCGGCAAAAGCCGGGCAAAAATGTATAATTCGGGCGATACAAAGATCACCTTTGCCGAGGTGGCAGGACTGCAGGAGGAAAAGGAAAACCTGGAGGAGATAGTGGATTTCCTCAAAAATCCCGCCAAATACACATCAGTCGGTGCGAGGATCCCCAAGGGAGTGATACTGGTCGGATCTCCGGGAACAGGAAAAACCCTGCTTGCAAAGGCTGTTGCCGGAGAAGCGGGAGTGCCTTTCTTTTCGATCTCGGGTTCCGATTTCGTGGAGATGTTCGTCGGTGTGGGTGCTTCAAGAGTCAGGGACCTTTTTGCCGAGGCAAAAAAGAATTCGCCCTGTATCGTGTTCATAGATGAGATAGATGCCGTTGCAAGGAGACGTGGTACCGGACTTGGCGGCGGACACGATGAAAGAGAACAGACTCTGAACCAGCTTCTGGTTGAGATGGACGGCTTTGGAGTAAATGAGGGGATCATTGTCATGGCTGCCACCAACAGGGTGGATATCCTGGATCCTGCGATAATGAGACCCGGAAGATTTGACAGAAAGGTCGGAGTGGGGATCCCTGATATAAAAGGCAGGGAGGAGATCCTCAGGGTCCATTCAAAAAACAAGCCTCTGGGAGATGATGTGGATCTTGAGCATATTGCCAGGACCACGGCAGGCTTTACGGGAGCAGACCTTGAAAACCTCATGAATGAGGCTGCGATCTATGCAGCAAAGGAAGACAGGGCTTATATCACGCAAAAAGACATAAACACGGCTTTTGTGAAGGTCGGGATCGGAGCGGAGAAAAAGAGCAAGGTCATATCCGATGAGGAAAAAAGGATCACCGCATACCACGAGGCCGGACATGCTGTGCTGTTCCATGTGCTTCCCGGAGTGGGACCGGTTTATACCGTATCAATTATTCCCACGGGTATGGGCGCGGCAGGCTATACCATGCCTTTGCCGGATAAGGACGAGATGTTCCGGACAAAGAGCCGCATGATAAACGAGATCATTGTGGATCTGGGCGGCAGGGTAGCTGAGGAGATGTTCATCGGAGATGTCACCACGGGAGCTTCCCAGGATTTCAAGACGGCAACAAAGATAGCAAGGCGTATGGTCACAACCTACGGCATGAGCGAGAAGCTGGGTGTGGTGAATTATGATAATGATGATGATGAGGTCTTCATCGGCAGGGATCTGGCTCATTCAAGAAAGATCTCCGAGGAGACTGCAAACGAGATCGATGAAGAAGTAAGGGCCATCATAGATTCCTGCCATGAAAAGGCAAGAGAACTCATTTCCGAGCACAGGGACGTGCTGGAACGCACTGCGCAACTGCTTCTTGAAAAGGAAAAGATCTCGAAAGAAGAGTTCGAGGCGTTGTGGGCATGATTTTTGTGTAGATTGCACAAAAAATCAAAGGGGGATTTGTATTATTTGTTGAGTATGAACCTTGTTCACCACAAGATAAAGTGTTATATTATCAGCGTACCCCCCAATACAAAAGAGATACCTTCTCCAAAGCAGCCGGTGAGAGCCGGCTGTTTTACTTTGTATTTAAAAAAGTACAAGGGAAAACCTTCACTGTTCCCGAAAAAAACCGATATAATGTGTGAGACGCAAAATAATTGAGTCCAAAACATCCGAAGGAACGGATATTTCAAAGATCAGGGAGAATGAATGATGAGAATAGGAGCAGGAGTACCGAGTTTCTACAACGCATCTTCAAGAATAAATAACATAGAGAACACTGAGCAGATAAGCCGCGTATCGCAGGAAAGCGCTGCTTCGGCAAAAGAGCAGGAGCGCAATGGGGCATCGCAGTATATAGCAGAGCACGGTGGAGTTATCCAGACAAAGGTGTCTCCCGAGAATGCCTATCAGAAGGCAATGCTCGAAACTCCCAGGGCAAAGGTTGAGGATATGGCTGACAAGCTCATGTCAAAGATGCCCAGGATCCTTGAGGATATGAAGAAGCTTGTTCCCGATGAGGCAGCAAACGAAAAGGTTGTTGTAAACGAGAACAACGCGGCAGCAGTAGCAGAAAAGACAAAGCAGAACAACGAGCTGATGAATTTCAGCATACTTTAATACTTTCCCCTTTATACAACCTCCCTTATTTAAGAAGATCCCCCGGTTACCCCCGGGGGATTTTTTGGGGGACGGTTCTCTGTTTTGGCATCTCACGAAACAATCTTAGACAGGGGACGGTTCTCTGTTTTGGCATCTCACGAAACGATCTTTGACAGGGGACGGTTCTCTGTTTTGGTTTCTCACGAAACAGAGAACTGTCCCCGCCTAGTCGAATTGAAAATCAGCCGGATATGTGATAAAATTGGCATTTGATAATCATTTGGACGGAGGCATATTGCTAAATGAGCGATAAAGGAAAATATTACATTACGACAGCCATAGCCTATGCTTCGGGAAAGCCGCACATAGGCAATACATATGAGATCGTGCTTGCAGACTGTATAGCCCGCTTTAAGAGGCAGGAGGGATATGAGGTATATTTCCAGACCGGTACGGATGAACACGGTCAGAAAATAGAGCAGAAAAGCGCTGCAGCCGGGGTTACGCCAAAGGAGTTTGTGGACGGCTCCGCAAATGAGATAAAACGTATCTGGGATCTGATGAACACCTCCTATGATCACTTCATCAGGACTACTGACAGGTATCACGAGGAACAGGTCCAAAAGATCTTCAAAAAGCTCTACGATCAGGGAGATATCTACAAGGGATCCTATGAGGGTATGTACTGCACGCCCTGTGAATCCTTCTGGACCAGCGCCCAGCTGGTGGACGGAAAATGTCCGGATTGCGGCAGGGAAGTGGCTCCTGCAAGCGAGGAGGCGTATTTCTTCAAAATGAGTAAATATGCCGATGCTCTCATTGACCATATTGAAAGTCATCCGGAATTCATTCAGCCTGTTGCCAGGAAAAATGAGATGATGAACAATTTCCTCAAGCCCGGGCTTCAGGATCTGTGTGTTTCAAGGACCTCCTTCACATGGGGGATCCCCGTGACCTTTGATGAAAAGCATGTGGTATATGTATGGCTCGATGCGCTCACAAACTACATCACCGGTATCGGCTACGATGCAGACGGTGATCATGGTCAGCTGTACAGGGATTACTGGCCTGCGGACCTCCATCTCATAGGAAAAGACATCATCAGGTTCCACACCATATACTGGCCGATCTTTCTGATGGCACTCGGCGAGCCTTTACCGAAGCAGGTTTTCGGACATCCCTGGCTTCTGGTGGGCGACGGAAAGATGAGCAAATCAAAGGGAAATACGATATATGCGGACACCCTGGTTGATATGTTCGGAGTGGACGCGGTCAGGTATTTCATGGTTCATGAGATGCCTTTTGATAATGACGGTGTGTTCACCTGGGATACTTTTGTGGAAAGATACAACTCTGATCTGGCAAATACCCTCGGAAATCTGGTGAAGCGCACCATATCCATGAGCAATCAGTATTTCGGCGGGACCATCACGGATACGGGCGCAAAAGAGGATATAGATGATGACCTGTATGCCACCGTGCTCGCGGTAAAGGACAGGGCATCAAAGCTCATGGAGACGCTTCATGTGGCAGACTGTCTGACTGAGATATGGACGATCTTCAAAAGGTGTAATAAATACATAGATGAGACCGAGCCCTGGGTACTGGCAAAGGATGAAGCAAAAAAGGACAGGCTCTCTGTTGTCCTCTATAATCTCCTTGACTGTATCTGTATCGGGGCAGTTCTTTTGAAGAGCTTCCTGCCCGGGACATCAGAAAAGATACTGTCACAGCTGAACACAAAGGAACCGGCATTTGACGACTGTGACAAAAGGGGAGCCTTTTCGTCAGGTACAAAGGTAACGGAAGATCCGGAGACACTCTTTGAAAGAAGAAAGATGGCGGATGTCATGAAGACAGTAGACGAGCTTTATCCTCCGAAAAAAAAGGATTGATATAATGGAAGAATTCAGGATAGATTCAAGGGATATGAAAACAAAGCTGGCGGCATACCAGTGGACTCCGAAGGGAGAGGTGAAGGCAGTCCTCATCCTCGTCCATGGCATGAGTGAGCATATGGGGAGATACGATGAGATGGCCGCATATCTCAATACAAAGGGGATACTTGTGGCCGGCATCGATCTTTTGGGGCATGGCAGGTCCGCAGAGAGTCCCGACGAATTCGGGTATTTCTGCGAAAGAGATGCCGCAACTGTCGTTGTACGTGATGTTCACAGGCTCAAAAAAACTGTTCAGGACAAATATCCCGGCATCCCGGTCTTTCTCTTCGGTCATTCCATGGGCTCGTACATAGCAAGGAATTATATCGAAAGATACGGTACCGGAATACAGGGGGTCATACTCCAGGGAGGCGGAGACGAGAGCACTTTGAAGCTCAGGTTTGGAAAGGCGTTTGCAGTATTCATGGAAAAACTGAAGGGAGATCACTACCGGAGCAGACTCTGTACCGCGATGACTCTGGGACCCTTCATCAGGTCCGTCAGGGATGGCGGGAGCGTGAATTCCTGGATCTGCAAGAATCCGGAGGTGGTGAAAAAATATGACAGCGATCCCCTGTGCGGGTTCATTTTTACCACAAACGGGTATGAGACACTGACGGAGATCTCCATCAGGAGCGGAAATAAAAAACTGATGGCAAGCGTTCCCTCGGGACTTCCGATGTATATCATATCCGGAAAAGAGGATCCCGTAGGCGGCATGGGAGAGGGAGTCAAAAGGATGTATGAAAAATACAAGGCTGCAGGGATCGAAAATGTCAAAATGGAACTTGTGGATGATGCCAGACATGAGCTTCACAATGAAGCTATGAGATATGAGGTCTTTGACAGGATCTCAGAGTTTATTCTCGGGCTTGCAAAAGCCTGAAAGAGGAGGAAAAAATGAAAAGATTATCGGCAATTATCTTATCGGTGATACTGTGTGCCATGTCAGTGGTACCGGTGTTTGCGGATGATGCTGCAAAGGTAATAACCTTTCCGGGACAGGAGGGAGGACAGACGGTAAGTCAGCCTGATGCCGGGCAGCCCGCACAGACACCTCAGGCTCAGGTTCCCTATCTGGCTCTGGGTGCAGATCTTTCCCCTGAGCAGCTGGCTTCCGTGCTGACACTCATGGGACTTGGCGGAGTGGATATCAGTTCCTACAATGTGGTCTATGTCACAAATGCGGAGGAGCATCAGTACCTGGATTCCTACATTGATCCCGCCGTCATAGGAACCAAATCTCTTTCATCGGTTCTGGTCAGGCCTGCGGAGTCAGGTCACGGTATAAATGTTGCAACACAGAATATCAATTACTGTACGGAGGGAATGTACAAAAATGCTCTTCTGACAGCAGGTGTTGAAAATGCAGACATCCTTGTTGTGGGACCCTCGCCCATATCCGGTACAGCGGCTCTCATCGGAGCACTCAAGGCCTATGCGGATATGACGGACACAAAGGTCAACGAGCAGGCTCTTGATACATCTCTGAACGAACTTGTGACCACGGGTCAGCTGGAAGAGGCACTTGACGGTGCATCAAAGGAAGATGTTGAGGCCATGATAGCCTTCATCAAAGCCGAGATCGCAGGCAAAAAGCTGGATACCAGAGAAGAGATCGAGGCGGCGGTCAGACAGGCTGTCAAGGATTATGACGGAAATATCGAGCTCTCCGAGGATGAGATAAAACAGATAGTGGACCTCATGGTCAAGATAAAAAAGCTGGGTCTTGATTACAATACGCTCCTGGACCAGGCGGCGGATATATATGAAAAATTCGGAGACAAACTCACGGCCGAGGATCTTTCAAAGATGGCGGCCGAGGGCGTTATGGCCGGTTTCAAACAAAAGGTTTCGGAAACCTTCACAGGCATTTTTGACGGCATCAAAAATTTCTTTTCGGGCATTTTCGGCGGCAAAAAATGAGCGGTGACTATTGTGTCAGGATGATAGAAAGAAATGAATGGGAGGACGCTATGGCCTTGTGCTGGAGCGTCTTTCTTGAATGCGAAAGCCATCTGTACAGCCTGGAAGGACAGGAAAATTTCAAAAGATTTCTGGATGATGAGACGCTGTACAGGGTTTTTCTGAACGGAGGCTATCCGGTGTGTGCGGCGTTTTTCGGAGAAAGGATCATCGGTGTGGCTGCCGTCAGGAGCGGACCTCATCTGTCACTCCTCTTTGTTGACAGGAATTTTCAGAGAAGGGGCGTGGCAACGGCGCTGCTTGGATACATGATCGAGTATTTATTATCCCGTCATACGGGACTGGGTAATGAAAAGATGACGGTCAATTCTTCGCCGGTGGGTATAGAATTCTATCACAGGAGAGGCTTTCGGGACACGGGGCCCGAACAGATAAAGGACGGAATACTATATACTCCGATGGAGATCATGTTAAGATAATAAAAACGCGGGAGGTAGCGATGATAACCAATCAGGTGATCAGGAAATGCATAGAGGATATTCACGAATGCACGGGTGCGGATATAAGCGTATTTGAGGTCAGCGGAATGGTTGCCGCATCGACCCTGGAATCGCAGGATATAGATCCGGAAAACATCCGTACTTTCTACACAAGCCAGGCAGATTCCCAGGTGATGGGTGAGCATCAGCTTTTCAGGGTGATGGACGAGGAGGAAACGTTGTTTATCCTGGTGGTGAAGGGCTCGGAGGATGCTGCCATGGTCGGAAGGATGACGAGCCTGAATCTGGAGGGGCTGATCACGGCATACAAGGAAAGGTTCGACAGCAACAACTTTTTCCAGAATCTTCTGCTGGATAATATGCTGAGCGTAGACATATACAATCAGGCCAGGAAGCTCCGTATAGCCACGGATGTGACAAGAGTCGTTTATATTATAGAGCCCCAGCCCGACAAGGGCAGCACGGGGCTGGAATTCGTCAGATCCCTCTATGCCGACAGCGAGAATGATTTTGTGACGGCGGTCGACGAAAAAAATGTGATACTGGTCAAGACCGTGGAGCCGGGGGATGACCGTGAAGCACCGGCTGCTGACCCTGTTGAGGATATGGAGGATGGCGAAGAGTTTGAGGAAAGGAGAGATCCTCTTTCAGATATCGCAAAGACTCTTGTGTCCACGATGAACTCGGAGCTGATGGTCAGGGCCAGGGTTTCCTACGGCACGATCGAATCCGATATCAGGCGCGTATCCCAGTCCTACAAGGAAGCAAAGATGGCGCTTGAAGTCGGCAAGGTTTTTTACCCCGAAAGAGATGTGGTGGGTTACAACTCCCTGGGAATAGGCAGACTCGTTTATCAGCTTCAGCCTACGCTCTGTGATATCTTTCTGCACGAGGTGTTCGGCGAGAACATACCGAAACAGTTTGATGATGAGACCCTCATCACGGTCAACAAGTTTTTTGAAAACAGCCTGAATGTTTCAGAGACCTCCAGGCAGCTTTTTGTTCACAGGAACACTCTGGTTTACAGGATCGAAAAGCTTCAAAAGATGACGGGCCTGGACATCAGGAAATTTGACGATGCCCTGACCCTCAAGATGGCTTTAATGGTCATGGATTACATGAGATATATCAATTCCAGGTAGATATATGAGGATATACGGACTGACAAAAACAACGCTTCTTGATTACCCGGGGAGAACGGCTTGCACGGTCTTTGCGGGTAATTGTAATTTCCGCTGCATCTACTGCCACAATTTTGAGCTTGTGTTAAACCCGCCGCAGGATTCCATAATAAAAGAAGAGGACATATCTGCCTTTCTTGAAAAGAGAAAAAATGTCCTGCAGGGTATCTGCATCAGCGGAGGAGAACCGACTCTGGATCCGGGGCTGAAGGATTTCATCATAAAAGTCAGGGATATAGGCTATCCGGTAAAGCTTGATACCAACGGATACAGACCTGAGGTTGTAGAAGAACTCCTGTCAGAAGGTCTTTTGGATATGATAGCCATGGATATCAAGACTGACAGGGAAAGATATCCGGTTTTGACGGGGATACCGGGATTGGATGTAAAAAAACTTGAAGAAAGCGTGAAGCTGATAATGGAAAGCGGTATCGAATATGAATTCCGCTGCACAGTCATCAGAGGATTCTTTGATGAGAAGGCTTCACACAGCGTTGGACAGTGGCTTGCGGGGGCGGAAAGACTTTTTCTGCAGGGATATGAGGAAAGCGAAAATGTGCCCGACAGGACGCTGAAGGCTGCATCAAAAGAAGAGATGGAGAGATACAGAGAGATCCTTTCGGGATATATCAAAGAGGTGAAACTGCGTGGCATCGACTGACGAACGCTTCATGAAGGAAGCATTAAAGCAGGCAAAAAAAGCCTATGATGCGGGAGAGGTTCCCATAGGTGCAGTCATTGTCTGTGAAGGAAAGATAATCGGCAGAGGCTACAACAGGAGAAATACCGACAGGGTATCCCTGGCCCACGCTGAGATAACAGCCATAAAAAAGGCTTCAAAAAAGCTGGGGGACTGGAGGCTTGAAGGCTGCACGATATACATCACTTTAGAGCCCTGTCCCATGTGTGCCGGCGCCATAGTCCAGTCGAGGATCGACAGGTGCGTATATGCCTGCGCCTCAGACAAGGCAGGATCGGCCGGATCTGTCATAAACCTGCTTGATGTGAAAGCGCTGAACCATCAGGTGGAATGCACGCAGGGTATTCTGGAGGATGACTGCAGGGAACTGCTTCAGAGGTTTTTCAAAGAATTGCGGGAGCGGACTTAGCGAACAGGGGGACGGTTCTCTGTTTTGGCTTTTCACGAAACTTCAACAGGGGGACGGTTCTCTGTTTTGGTTTTTCACGAAACAGAGAACTGTCCCCCATAGAATGACTTGCCTTGACTAAAATTCCGCTCGATAATAAAATAAAAAACAGCCGGCTGTCTGCCGGGCGTTGATCTTTCGGTCCTTCGCAATGGAAACCCGCGAACCGTGTCAGGTTGGGAACAAAGCAGCACTAAGTGGGATCTTTCATGTGACGAGGGAGTTCCGGGAAGGAGTCAGACAGGCTGCCGGTGTTTGTGAATAACAGATAAGCTGATTCATCTATAGAAAGGAGAAGGTATCATATGGATGCAAAACAGGCTATTTTGGAGGGAAAAACCGCACTGGGAATAGAGTTTGGCTCTACCAGAATCAAGGCGGTGCTGACGGATGAGGACTTCAGACCTATCGCAAACGGAGCACATTCATGGGAAAACAGACTTGAAAACGGAGTGTGGACCTACAGCCTCGATGACATCTGGAAGGGACTTCAGGACTGCTATGCCGGCCTTGCCGCAGATGTGAAGGAAAAATACGGCACGGAGCTGACGACTGTCGGTTCCATCGGATTCTCTGCAATGATGCACGGATATATGGTGTTTAATGACAAGGACGAGCTCATGGTTCCCTTCAGGACCTGGAGAAATACCATCACCGGAGAGGCTTCGGAAAAACTCACAAGGCTTTTCAGGTTCCACATTCCCCAGAGATGGAGCGTAGCTCACCTTTATCAGTCCATACTTGAGAATATGGATCATGTGAAGGATATCAGATACCTTTCAACACTTGCAGGCTATGTACACTGGAAGCTTACCGGAGTGAAAGCGGTAGGCATAGGCGAGGCATCCGGTATGTTCCCCATAGATCCGGAAAGTCTTGATTATGATGAAAAGATGGTAAAGCAGTTTGATGAGGACATAGCATCAAAAGGCTATCCCTGGAAACTGCGTGAAATACTGCCAAAGGTTCTTGTTGCAGGACAGTCCGCGGGAAACCTCACGGAAGAAGGAGCAAAACTCCTTGATGTTTCAGGAAAGCTGCAGGCCGGCATACCGCTCTGTCCCGCAGAAGGTGATGCCGGAACCGGAATGACGGCAACCAATGCCGTTGCACCCCGTACCGGAAATGTATCGGCGGGAACCTCCTGCTTTGCAATGGTGGTACTTGAAAAGAATCTGGGAGATGTATATGACGAGCTTGATATAGTGACGACTCCCACAGGAAAACCTGTAGCCATGGTACACTGCAACAACTGCACTTCGGATCTGAACGCATGGGTCGGGCTCTTTGATGAAGTCATAAAGCTTGGCGGAGGAAATATAGAAAAGCAGCCTCTCTTTGAAAAGCTTTTTGCAAAGGCTCTTGAGGGAGACAGCGACGGAGGCGGAATTCTTGCTTACAACTATCTTTCGGGAGAGCATATCACACATTTGGATGAAGGCAGACCGCTTGTGACAAGACTTCCCGACGCAAAGTTTACTCTGGCAAATTTCATGAGGGTTACTCTGTTCACTGCTCTCGGAGCGCTCAAGACCGGTATGAACATCCTCATCAGAAAGGAAAACGTGCAGGTCGAAAAGATCACAGGACACGGTGGCTGGTTCAATGCGAAGGGATCGGGACAGCAGATCATGGCTGCAGCCCTTGGTGTTCCCGTAGAAGTCATGGAGACTGCAGGAGAGGGCGGCCCCTGGGGCATGGCAATACTTGCGGACTATATGAGGAGAAAGTCAGACGGAGAGACACTTGAGGACTTCCTTTCAAAGAGGGTATTTGCAACCGCAAAGGGTGAGGTGATGGCACCTGTAGAGTCCGATGTAAAGGGCTTTGATGCCTTCCTTGAAAGATATAGTGCCGGACTTCCCATTGAAAAAGCTGCTACGGAGTGCCTGAAATAAATTTATAAATTTTTTTAACGGGGGTTAAGGATTCATAAATAACAGCCGATATAAAAGATACAGATAAGAGTCAGGAGCACTGAAGCGCCAAAGCACCCGGTACATCCGGACATGGCTCCGGGAACGGAGCCGGAGAATCAAGGAGGAAACACTATGAGCACTATCAATGGAGTTGGTTCTGTCGATACATCCTTGTATATGCAGAACAGTGCTGTGCAGGGAAGCACACAGAAAACAACGGATGAAAAGGAAGTAAAGGAAGTAAAGGAATCGGCTGCAAAGGAACAGACTGGCGTGATATATGAAGCATCTTCGGGAGCAGACAAAAAGACGGATGCCATCTATTCTGACAGGACCCAGATCATCGAAAAGATGAAGGCGGATGCAGCACGCAATACCGAGAATCTGCGTTCCATAGTCGAAAAGCTGATGCTCGGTCAGAGCAAGGCCTACACGATTGCTACAGATGATGAAGACAACATGTGGAAATTCCTGGCCAGCGGAGAGTTTGAGGTGGATCCCGCAACAAAAGCACAGGCACAGGCTGACATAGCAGAGGACGGTTACTGGGGAGTCGAGCAGACATCTGACAGGATACTTGATTTTGCAAAGGCACTCGCAGGAAATGATCCGGCCAAGGGACAGGAACTTTTTGATGCCTTCAGGAAAGGTTATGAGCAGGCAGAAAAAACCTGGGGAGGAAAACTCCCGGATATCTCAAAGAGGACTTTTGATGCAGTGGAAAAGAAGTTCAATGAATGGATGAATCCTGTGACAGAAACAGATCCTGCAAAAGATCAGGCGTGATAGAACAGAAATAATCGGGTATTTTTCCTGCGGGCGGCCATATCGGAAGATATGGCCGCCTGTTTGGTATATTCAAAAACGTCTCCTGCGGTTTCCTCCCTGTGTGAGGAGGATCAGTCTGAAAAGCTGGAGGATCGAGGAAAAGAGTGCCGCAACATATGTCATGGCTGCAGCCCTCAGAACCTTTGTTGCCCCCTTCATTTCGTCACCTGCAAGGATGTTTCTCTCCCTCAGTATCTTCAAAGCCCGGCTGGAAGCGTTAAATTCTACGGGAAGAGTGATCAGCTGAAAAAGAACCACAAAGGTAAACAGATACACACCTATACGGGCAAGACCCAGCTGTCCTATGATAAGTCCTATGAGGATCACGGGCCATGAAAGCCAGGAGCCGATGTTTGCCACCGGAACGGAAAGAGAACGGAGCTTTAGGGGAAAATACCCTTCTTTGTGCTGGATCGCATGACCACACTCATGGGCAGCCACGCCCAAAGCGGCAACAGAGGTGGAACCGTAAACACTGTCCGACAGTCTCAGAACCTTTTCCGACGGGGAATAATGATCGGTCAGATTCCCACCGATCCTGCTGATCCGTACATCATAGATACCGGCATTGTTCATTATCAAGGCAGCACATTCCTCGGCAGTCATCCCTCTTGTATTATTGAACCTGCTGAACCGGTTAAAGGTACTTCTGACATTCAGCGCGGCGATGCCGCTGACCAAAGCTCCTATCAATACCAGGATATATGTCGGATCAAGATACATATCAAAGCCTCCCGCAAATTGAATCATATTTTTTTCAGTAAATCATCATACAATACCGGACCGGTTTTTTCAATGAAGAGAAAAGGTGGTGACAGGGGGACAGTCCCTCTGTCATCTTTTTTGTTCAATCTTGAAATATTGTGGCACACGTGATAGGATAAAAATCTAAAAAGCATATGTTTCTTTGTGCGTTAAGCGCGTCTTTTGCAAATCTTTTTGAAATCTATGCTTTCCAAACAATATCAACTTAAAAAAGCAGGATTTCGAAAAGAAGGAAGAGAACTCTTTTCGTTGTTTTGCACATCATCGAAAGGAGAAAGAAACTATGAAGGTGAACTGGTTTAAGCGCGTATGGTACAGGGTCAACCGGAATTATAAGGATCGGCTGTTCTGCAAGATCTTTGGGAGGGAGAAACGCAAGAAGTATGCGCTGGAACTGTACAATGCCATAAATGGCAGCGATTATAGCCGGATTGAAGATCTGGAGATCATAACCCTGGAGGATGCTGTCTACATCAAGATGAAAAATGATGTGGCATATCTGATAAACGGGACCATAGCCGTTTATGAGCATCAGAGCAGCATAAACAGAAATATGCCTCTCCGGGGATTCATGTATATGGGAGAGCTTTACAGCAAGATACTGAAGAGACAGAAAGCGAAGATATACAACACAACACTGGTAAAGGTACCGACTCCCCAGTACATTGTGTTCTATAACGGCACAGACGATTATCCGGAATACAGCAAGCTGAAGCTGTCGGATGCGTTCATAAATAATGATTATGAATTCACGGCAACGGTGTACAATATCAACTATGGAAAGAACACCGCTTTGCTGGATTCATGCAAGCCATTAAAAGGATACAGTTACTTTGTTGACAGGGTGCGCATATACAATGATTCCATGCCGATAGAGCAGGCAGTGGATGAAGCAGTCAGAGAGTGCATAGAAAAAGATATCCTTGTGGATGTTTTGGAAGAAGAGAGGTCAGCGGTCATGTTAGAGATGTTAACTTATTTTGATGAAAAAGGATATGAAGAAGGTCTCCGCGAGGAGGCCCGTGAGGAAGGACGAAAAGAAGGACGTGAGGAAGAGCGTGCCAACACTGAGCGCGAGCGAAAAAGGGCAGACAATGCAGAGGCGAGGGCAGACGATTTAAGAGCGGAGCTTGAAAAATACAGATCGAAATATGGCAGTCTGTGATCGGATAAAGTGGGACAGGAGATACGTCCCCTGTCCCATTCAGGGAGTTGAGCGAAAATGAAAAATGTTTTTATTATGGAGCATCCGTTGATACAGCACAAGATTACGAGGCTTCGCGATAAGGATACGGGGACAGCAGAGTTTAGAGCGATCATATCGGAGATAACCATGCTCATGGGATATGAGGCTCTGCGCGATCTGGAGCTTACTGACATTGAGATCGAGACTCCGCTTGAAAAGACGATGTCGCCTGTGATAGCAGGACGCAAGCAGGTCATAGTGCCGATCCTCAGAGCAGGTCTTGGAATGACGGACGGGCTTTTGAAGCTTCTTCCCACGGCGAAGGTCGGACATATAGGGATGGTCAGGGACGAGGAGACACATGTCGCAAGGAGCTACTACTGCAAGCTTCCGGGTGAGCTTGATGAGAGGGTGATCATTGTCACGGATCCTATGCTTGCAACGGGGGGATCTGCCATTGATGCCATTTCATTTATCAAGGAAAAGGGTGGAGTGAAGATCAAGTTCATGTGCATCATTGCGGCACCGGAGGGGATCGAAAAGCTACGGGAGGCTCATCCTGATGTGCAGATCTTTGTAGGTCATACAGACAGGCAGCTGAATGACAATGCTTATATCCAGCCGGGTCTGGGTGATGCCGGAGACCGGATATTCGGGACGGTATGAAAAAAAGCCAAAGGGACGGTTCTTCTGATTCGTTTCCAAATGGCTCATTTTCAAAGATAAAGTATTTGTATTCCTGATATATCCGTGATATCATAAAATTCTAAAAAGCATATGTTTCTTTGCGCATTAAGCGCGTCTTTTGCAAATCTTTTTGAAATCTATGCTTTCCAAACAATATCAACTTAAAAAAGCAGGATTTCGAAAAGAAGGAAGAGAACTCTTTTCGTTGTTTTGCACATCATCGAAAGGAGAAAGAAACTATGAAGGTGAACTGGTTTAAGCGCGTATGGTACAGGGTCAACCGGAATTATAAGGATCGGCTGTTCTGCAAGATCTTTGGGAGGGAGAAACGCAAGAAGTATGCGCTGGAACTGTACAATGCCATAAATGGCAGCGATTATAGCCGGATTGAAGATCTGGAGATCATAACCCTGGAGGATGCTGTCTACATCAAGATGAAAAATGATGTGGCATATCTGATAAACGGGACCATAGCCGTTTATGAGCATCAGAGTACGGTGAATCTGAATATGCCCATACGGGGCTTCATGTATTTCGGAGAATTGTACAGCAGGATATTGAAAGGTGAAAAGAGCAGGATATACAACAGAAGCCTTGTGAAGATCCCGACACCGCAATACATAGTATTATATAACGGGACGGATGATTATCCAGAGTACAGCAAGCTTAAACTATCAGATGCGTTCATCAGCCCAGTGGATGACCATGATTACGAGTTTACGGCGAAAGTATACAATATAAACTGTGGTAGGAATAAAAAACTGCTCGATTCTTGCAAGCCGCTGTGGGGCTACAGTTTTCTCATAGACAGAATCCGGACAAACGGCAGGACTATGCCGGTAGAAGATGCAGTTGATGAGGCAGTCCGGTATTGTATAGCAAATGGTATTCTTGTGGATGTTTTGGAGGAGGAGCGATCAGCGGTCATGTTAGAGATGTTAACTTATTTTGATGAAAAAGGATATGAAGAAGGTCTCCGCGAGGAGGCCCGTGAGGAAGGACGAAAAGAAGGACGTGAGGAAGAGCGTGCCAACACTGAGCGCGAGCGAAAAAGGGCAGACAATGCAGAGGCGAGGGCAGACGATTTAAGAGCGGAGCTTGAAAAATACAGATCGAAATATGGCAGTCTGTGACCGGATAAAGTGAGACAGGAGATACGTCCCCTGTCCCATTTTCGCATATTGTTTTGTGGGTGTAAGCGATCAGTCGGAAAGTAGATGGAATTGAAGGGATAAAGATATAAAATGACGATAGGAGAACGGATACTGGAACTGATAAATGAGAAAGGATTTACACAAAAAGAATTTTCTGATATCACAGGGATTCCTACAAGTACTGTCAATAGCTGGAAGATTAAAAAGCAAAATCCTGGAATGGATAAGCTGCAAATAATCTGTGATACATTAAAAATCAGTCCGTACTATCTTATATCAGGTACAGATGGTGAAAGAACTGACAAAATTGATTATATAAGGGTTTTTAAGACTGAACCTGAATATTATGTTGTTACCGAATTCAGGAAGCTGGATAAAGGACAAAAAGACAGGTTGATAGGATATTTGGAAGCGATCAAAGAAGACAGCCCCAAATACAACAAGTAGGTTAGAAAAATAAACATAATAACTGAAAGTGATTGACAAAGAGGAGTTTGTATAATAAAATACGCTATAGCGGATGATTACTATAATAAGGACTCCGGGAGATGGAAAGTGTGGTTTAGAATTGATTTTGTCACTAATTCAAGTAGGCAGAGAGATCCTTTCCGCTGTTCTGCACATCTTCGAAAAGGAGAAAGAAACTATGAAAGCGAACTGGTTTAAGCGTATATGGTACAAGATCAACCGAAATTATAAAGATCGACTGTTCTGTAAGATCTTTGGCAGGGAGAAATACAAGAAGTATGCTCTGGAACTTTATAATGCCGTAAATGGCAGTGATTATAAGAGTCTGTCGGATCTGGAGATCATAACCCTGGAGGATGCTGTATATATTAAGATGAAAAACGATGTTGCATATCTGGTCAGCGGCACCATAGCCATTTATGAGCATCAAAGCAGTGTAAACAGAAATATGCTTCTCCGGGGATTCATGTATATGGGAGAGCTTTACGGCAAGATACTGAAAAGAAAGAAGACGAAGATATACAACACAACACTTGTAAGGATACCGGCTCCCCAGTACATTGTGTTTTATAACGGCAAAGACGATTATCCGGAATACAGCAAGCTGAGGCTGTCGGATGCTTTCATCATTCCAACGGATGATCATGATTACGAGTTTACGGCGATTGTATATAATATAAACTGCGGCAGGAACAAAAAACTGCTTGATTTCTGCAAGCCGCTGTGGGGCTACAGTTTTCTCATAGACAGAATCCAGACAAACGGCAGGACCATGCCGGTAGAAGATGCAGTGGATGAGGCAGTCCGGTATTGTATAGCAAATGGTATTCTTGTGGATGTTTTGGAGGAGGAGCGATCAGCGGTCATGTTAGAGATGTTAACTTATTTTGATGAAAAAGGATATGAAGAAGGTCTCCGCGAGGAGGCCCGTGAGGAAGGACGAAAAGAAGGACGTGAGGAAGAGCGTGCCAACACTGAGCGCGAGCGAAAAAGGGCAGACAATGCAGAGGCGAGGGCAGACGATTTAAGAGCGGAGCTTGAAAAATACAGATCGAAATATGGCAGTCTGTGA
>CAMVDF010000014.1 GCA_947166195.1 uncultured Lachnospiraceae bacterium | reverse complement strand
TTATTCAGAAAGTGTTGCACTTGGTTGACAAACCAAGCTGTCCCCCTGTCACACCCCTGTCACAAAATGACCGTTCGGACGAAAAAAATGACCGATCGGTCCCGGAAAAAATTTTTCGGGGCTCTTTTCTGTATAATAAAACCGCATCGAAAAACAAAAGCATTAAGGCAGAGCATATAAATGAGAAGATTTATAAAAAACAAACTGGATGAAATGGTGATGACGCTGTCTGAAGCCCAGGAACAGATCATAGGACTGTTGAAGGCAAAAGAGCAGAAGTCGCTTTCGGTTCTTTTGCAGCAGTCACAGGAATGTGCCATCGCCATGGGAAATATGATAGAGGAGACCGAGGGAGAGGGGGCACCCTCCGTGAAAAAGCTGGAGGAATACTGCGAGGCGCTGTTTCAGGCATCGCTGTGCACATCCGGTGAAAAGAAAGACATACAAAAGATCAGAAAACAGCTTCGGCAGACACTCATATCGGTTGAAAACAGTATAAAAAACGATATACATGTTACGACAGAGACAGTATTTCTTCCCTACAAGGCTGCCATGTGGGACAGTCTGGAGTCGGTGTGGCAGGACTTGAGGGAGCAGGAAGACGATACATCCTATGTGATACCGATCCCTTATTATGAAAAAAATCCCGACGGAACCTTCGGAAAGGAGCACTATGAAAAGGATCTCTACCCGGAGGATGTTCCCGTGACGGACTATCACGGATACGATTTTGAGAAAAGGCATCCCGACAGGATATACATACACAATCCCTATGACAATTCAAATTTCGTGACCAGCGTTCATCCCTTCTTTTATTCCAAAAACCTGAAAAAGTTTACGGATGAGCTCATCTACATCCCTTATTTTGTCCTGGGAGAGGTCGACCCCGAAAATGAGGAAAGCCTCGAGAAGCTTGAGCATCTCATAGCCATGCCCGGAGTGGTAAATGCGGACCGGGTCATAGTCGAATCGGAGCAGATGAAAAAGGCGTATGTAAACGTGATGACAAAGCTTGCCGGAAAAAACACCAGGGATTACTGGATGGAAAAGATATCCGGAGAAGGCTCTCCGAAGTATGACAGGGTCTTGAAGACCATGGATGAGGAGCAGGACATTCCCGACTCCTGGAAGGAAAAGATAGATAATAAAAACGGAACGAAGAAAAAGGTCATCCTCTACAATACCGGCATCCAGGCATTGCTTGACAGTGATATGAAGATGGTGGAAAAGATAAAGGAGGTTCTGGAGATATTCAGGGATAATAAGGACAAGGTGGCTCTTCTCTGGAGGCCGCATCCCCTCCTTGGGTCAACCATCAGATCCATACGCCCGGAGCTTTGGCAGGAATACGGGAATATAGTCAGGACATACAGGGAGGAGGACTGGGGCATCTATGATGACAGTCCTGACATGAACCGTGCAATAGCGGTAAGCGATGCCTACTACGGAGATCAGAGCTCGCTGGTCGCTCTCTACAGAAAAACGGGAAAACCCATCATGATACAGAATGCCGATGTGAGAGAAAAAAATTAACACTTTGTACGATACCGTTCAGACATCAAAAACGACCGATTGGCCCCGGAAGCCACTTCCGGGGTCTTTTTTTTCGTAAAATGAAGTAACACTCACCCGACAGGGCGGGTACAGTTTTGTGAAAGAGCAGTCGTATCAGATGGAAAAAAAGATAGAGGTCAGCTTCCAGTCCGACCGGTCCTGTGAAAGCCCGCAGGTCGTGATCAAAGCAGCCCGGAAAACCGAAGCAATAGATGAGTTGATAAATACGGTCGAGCAGCGCCTGAACGGTAATGTACAGAGGATAAAGGTTCTCAAGGGAGACGCGGTGGTCCTCCTGGATCAGAACGACATTTCCAGGATATACATAGAAAAAAGGCGGCTCGTCGTGTGCGCGGATGGAGAAAGATATGAATCCCGCATGTCGCTGTCCGAGTTTTACAGCAGGCTTGACAAAGATATGTTTGTGCGTATCAGCCGGTTTGAGGTAGTCAACCTGGAAAAGGTGTCAGGCTTTGATCAAAGCGTAGCCGGGACCATAAAGATCCTTTTTGAGGACGGGAGCGAGACCTGGGGCTCAAGGAGATGTCTGAAGGATATCAGGGAAAGAATAAAAAAACTGACCGTTTAGGTGACGGGTACGACCGTTCGGTCTTTTTCGGTTAAGTTTATCCGGATACTGCCGATAGTAGCATCAACGGGGCAGAGAATCCGAGTGTCAGACACGAAGAAGCAGACCTGAATGCAAGCGCCCATGGCGATCATGAAAGTCTGCGGAACATAAAGCAGCGGATAACCGCACCCGGAAAAAATAATAAAAAAGGTGCGGCATGGCGAAGCCATATCCAAAGACAAAAAAAACGGAGATGAAAAATGTGGTACGTCATTCAGACAAAGACAGGTCTTGAAGAAGAACTTGTCATAAAACTGAAGGAGGTCATGCCGGAGGAGTCCTGCAAAAACTTCCTCATACCGATGTTTGAGGAGGTAATAAGGACGGGCGGCAAAAGCCGCATCAGCAGCAGGAGGATATTTCCGGGATATGTGCTCCTTGAAAGCGACAGTCCCGAGGATCTTTTCACTGCAGGAAGCAGGCTGGGATCCGGGGGATTCATGAAGGTTCTGGGATATGACGGAGAAGCTTCAGATACCTGCATAAAAGCAGTAAATGCCGAGGACATGGATTTCCTCAAAAGCGTTCTGCAAAACGGGATCATGAGCGTGAGCTATGTTGAAAGGCAGGATGGGACAAGGATCAAAAGGATCGTCGGACCGCTGGCAAAATACGGAAACCGCATCACAAAGATCGAGTTCAGAAAAAGAAGGGCAATAGTTGACACGGTAGTATTCGGAAAGCAAAGACGTATCAAGTTCGGGCTCTGGACAAAGGAGGATCCGGAAATACCCTGGATCAGAGAAGCATTGAAAAGAAATGACAGACCCGAGTTCATCCTTGAGGACTACGATATAGGACTCAGGCCCGGAGACAGGGTGAAGGATGTGACCGGGCTCTACAAAGACGAGGTATTCACAGTCGAAAAGGTGAACAGACTCAGGCGGACGATCAGGACAAAGGTGATGATGCTTGGGGAAGTCCGGGATATGGAGCTTGGTGCGGATCAGGTGGAAAAGATTTGAAGCATATGAATAGGAAAAGGATTTCAAAACTCATAGTGATCTGCCTGACAGCAAACGTTCTTATTATGAAGACAGGGATCACCGGGGTATATGCAGAGAGTATCGAAGCTGAAACGGAAAGCAGCATCTCAGTGGATGATACAAATGAAAAGCCGGCAGAGGAAAAGCCTGCAGAGGAACAACCGGAAGAGAAAGATATTTCAGAGGAAAACAGGGAAGAGGTCAGCGGGAACAGCCCGGAGGATAATGCGCCTGAGGACGGCGGGAATGAAGAAAACAAAGAAGCAGTAAGTAAAAATGCAGTAAGTGAAAATACAGTAAGCGAAAATACTGTTTCGGATAATCAGACCGTAAGCGGCAATGAAAACGGGGAAGACATCAGACCGGAAGGGGTAATGTCCATCGAAATGCCTGCCGCACCGGAGGGCAGGAGCAGCTTTGATTTCATCCTTGATCCGGACGGACTCATCGAAAAGACAGATGCAAAGCGTTACGGCGGAAGAGAGTTTCAAAAGGGAGCAGCCTTTTTCTTTATAAATAACAGTGAAACAGAAGACGGTACGGCAAAGAACAGCTTTTCAGACACCAGCGACCGCAGGACCATAGTAAACAGGAGCAGCATACCGGTAAAGGTAAGCATACAGGTTTCCTTCAATCAGGCAACGCCTGAGGACGGCGAAATAAAGATAAGCAGTGATCCTTTATTTGAAGGAGTGGATGGACCGGCACTTGCATTTTCGCTCACAGACGGGACCGGACAGCAGATCAGAATGGATGAAGACGGACAGATGAGCTGTGAGGCGGTCATCGAAAAAGAAGATGAGTACACCTTTTTCATAAAAGGCGATGTAAATAAAAATGCAGACTGGAGCGGCGTAAAGGACGGATTTTTGCTGAATGTGTCCTGGAGCGTCAGCAGGGCAGGAGAAGAGAGTGTTTCGGATAATGAGACAGACGGACAGGTTCTTTCAGGCTCCGAAACAGGACAGGGTATCCTTGAAGGGATTGCCGAAAACGGACCCTGCAGTGTGATCCTTCCGGCCGCACATGAAGATATGTACTCATTCATCATGGATCCGCAGGGACTGATAGAAGCTTCATCAGCCGCGGCACATCCGGGAAAGAGCTTTGAAAGCGGGAAAACACTGTATTTCAGAAATACGGAAAAGGATGCGGCATTTGATTTCAGTTCAAAAAGCGACAGCATGGTGATCACAAATAACGGTCCCGTACCTTTGAAGGTATCGGTATCCGTATCGATCGCATCGGAAGAAAAATACAGACTTTCTCCGGTGGAGGATTTTGAAGGATACAAAGACAGCCAGATATATATTTCCGTGGTAAGCGGAAACGGAGCAAAACTTGACAATATAACATATCTGTCGGACGGGGTGAGTGTAAATGCAGCCATACCTCCCGCGGATGCAGAGGTTTTTGATACAGACTGGAATGAAGAGAGAGGCTACTACAGAGTACCGGTCAGCAAGGAACAGGAAGAAGAAACAGATCTGCCGGAATTCAGCTTCAGGATCACGGGGGCGACAAATGAAAAAGCTTCCTGGAGAAAACTGAAAAAGAGCAAAGTGAAGCTGAACGTAGTCTGGTCGGTAGAAGAAGCAGAATAAAAGAAATAAATACTAATCAGGAGGTGTATGAGTGGCAGCGGAAACCAATAGGGAAAAAAACACTGGGAAAGGAGGTAAAAAGAGAGGCAGGATCGCACTGATAATATGTCTGGTCCTGATCACGATCCTGTTGGGAGTCATCATTTTCCTGCTTTTGAGAAAGCAGGCACCGGAGCCGGCAACGGCCGACACAGGACCCGAAAGGGATACACTGGTGACAGAGGAGAACGCAGAAAGGGTAGCTGAAGAATTCTTTCAGGAAACTCCGGAAAATGTTCCTCAGGCCTACACAGTCACAATGAGTTCCGACTGGACCTTTGAAGACGGCAGCAAGCCCTCAGAGGATGCATATGTTGAGAATTCAAACTTCAATACAACAGGTGTTTATTTTGACATCATAAAAGAAGACACCGAAGAAACGCTGTACGGATCACCCATAATACCGGTCGGCAAGCATATCAGCAACATAAAGCTTGACAAAGATCTGGATGCCGGAAAATACGACTGTGTCTGTGTGTATCATCTGGTGGATGATGACGGAAAGACCCTTACGACAGTGAGGGTGGCCGTGAAGATCACGGTACTGAACTAAAAAATGGTAACCCGTAAACAAAACAACTATAAACAAAATTTTCAAGGAGGAAAAAAGATGTTTAAGAAAAACTTAAAGAGATTTGTGGCTATCATGTTGACAGCTGCGATGGTAATCGGCTCATCAGCCATGGCTTATGCAGATCCTCAGTACAACTATGCAGGTGATGTTGAGGGTTGGGTAAACAAGAAGGTTTTCACAGTGCTCGTTCCCACTGCCTCAGCAAATGCATTAAAGATGCTTATCGATCCTCAGAAGCTTATTAAGGATACAGCAGCTGCTGCAAAGGAAGGTCTGTCGGCAAATGATTTTGATGATGCTACTGTTCTTTTCCCCAGAACCGAGACAGGTGCAGGCATCAAAAAATTCAGCAGTACCAGCGATTCGATCTCTATGGCAAATGTTGGAACAGTAAGTGTAAACTTCACCATAGCAGTGGGTATTACAGATCTTGGAACAATAGTCCTTTCAGACAACAAGACGACAATTAATAACACCACAGATAAGGCAGTTTTGTTCGTAGAAATGCTGAAGGGAACTCTTCCCGGAAATAACTCGAGCGGAGTGGATTGGGCAGCTGATAACCTTACAAAATGGCGGGCCGTTGGAGCAGGCGGTACCGGAACAACAGATGCTATCGTTGTTTCCCAGAATAAGTCGGTAACCCTTTCTGCAGATGTAGTGCCTGCTGTTAAGAATCTCTACAAGGTTTCATGGAATTCAACTGAAGAATATACCTATGGTATACCGAAGACTTCTGTTTCAACAGCTAAGATTAATGCTTATGCTGCCACTGATGGTCTGTTCAAGACACAGTTTAGTGGTACAACAAACAATGGTGATCTTGTAGCATGGAGGGATGCTAAAGCATCACAGCCTAAGCTTTCACTGACATATTCATTTGAAGCTGTAGAAGACGGAGCAGATGAAAAGGATCTGCCTGCTGACACGGTCGACGCTTATGCAAATGTTCAGGATTTTGGCGGAAGCACAGGATATGTACTGTTGACGAAGCCTTCAGAATCTTCAACATTTGAGGGACTTACATCAGCAAGCCAGATTACCGGCTATAAGCTCAAGTATAATAATGGCAGCTACGTAGATGTTATAGATAAGGTTATGGTATACAACGGAATGGTTGGTATAACTTATGTGAATGCAAAGGCAGCGCTCGGATTTGACAGTCTCAGCGCCGGAGACAAGATAACGGTTCAGGTTGTATACGATGATACTACATATGAAGCAGTATACACTCAGCAGTAATCTGTCAAGTTTAACAATGAAATAGTCTTTACTTGTGACCTGGCTCGTCGTAATGACGAGTCAGGTCATTTGACTGTATTGTTACAGACAGGCATCGCCATATAATACAGGTTTTTTGGGATGAAGAAAGAAATATCTGATTTACTGGAGAAAGTATTTGATATTGATATTGAAGATACTGACAGAGATAAACTTGTTGAGGAGATTTTTGATTGGGATTCATATATGATAATGAATCTTCTGGTTGAGATACAGAACCGGTTTCACAGGAAACCGGATTTAGCCGGTTTTTTTAATGTTAAGACGGTGGAGGATCTGATTGAATTGATCGGGGAGACAATAGATCAGGGATGATTTTTCATAAAAAAGATGAAAATAACAGCAGAATAGCATTAATCGATGCTGAAGGGGGAAAAAAAACTTATGGAGAGCTGGATGCTCAAACCGTTATTCTTGCAGGTGTATTAAGGAAACGAAGCGTTGTTGTTATGACCTGTGATGTTTCGATGGAAACAGTATCAATATTTTACAGTGCATTGCAGCTTGGTGTAGTACCTGTACTTCTTGATCCCAAAACCGGAAGGGAACATATAAGGAGCATAATAAGTGAATATCGCCCGGAATATTGCTGGTTTAAGGCTGAGACAGATGAAATACCTCCTCTGATGAAACTTGAACCGGTTTTTGTCTGCTCGGAACATATTCTGTATAAAACCGGTTATGAAAAATGCGAGATAAATCCGGAACTGGCTTTAATGCTCACCACCTCCGGTTCTACCGGCAGTTCAAAGATGGTGAGGATATCATATGGAAGTATTGAACAAAATATAAAAATACTGGTCAATGCAATGGATATTACACAAAATGACCGTGGTATCGTATCACTTCCGATACATCATTGCCTTGGCCTTTCTTTGATAAATATTCTTCTATATGCAGGCGGGAGCGTTGTATTATACGAAGATTCGATATTAAATCCTGTTTATAACGGTCTTATAAACAGATGGAAAGTAACAGTCACTTTTTTGGTTCCTTACAGTATTGAAATGCTGAGAATGACGGATTTATCGGACAGATGCTACGATTCAATGCGCTGTGTCATGATAGGGGGAGGAAAACTGGCTTGTGATGACAGGCAGGTATGGTTGGATTTTTGTGATAAACATGGGATCATATCTGTTTTTGGATATGGACAGACAGAAGGAACCGGATATTTGTCCGGAATCGACCTTGCAAAACAAATATCCTGCGATCATATCGGTATGCCGCCTGACGGAATAAAGACCGGACTCTCCGGGAGGGACTGCAAGGGTGTTGGCGAACTCGTGTTTGAAGGAGACAGTATTTCGCTGGGTTATGCATCCGGTTATAAGGATTTAATTCGTGGTAATGATAATAACGGAATTCTTTATACCGGGGATATGGCGAGTATAGATAAGCATGGGAATATATTCCTGAAGGGAAGAAAAAAACGAATAATCAAACTTTTGGGAGAAAGGATAAGCCTTGACGAAGTTGAATTATTTTTGAAAAACAGATTTCCTCTATGTGATTTTGCATGCGTCGAGGCGGAGGATCAATTGTTTGTGATTTACGATAAAGAATCGATCAGCATATCGGATATCATAAAGGATCTGAACAGGGAGTTGAGGATACATAGAAATATGGTGAATACTGTTTTTATTTCCCAAATACCAAGACTTTCTAACGGAAAGACTGATTATGAGGGGATAACCGGAAAAGTGACCGGACGATCCGAAATTGGCGCCAATCAGTAAAAGAGTGTTTATTTGAATTACATTGAGGTGTTTATTTGGATAGAAAAGAGTGGATAAATCGCCTGAAAAGATCTGACATAGTATTGTTTGGCGCAGGTGATTATGCCAGGAATTTCTACAGGGATTTTGGAATAGATTATCATATTACAGGATGTGTTACAAATAATCCTAAAGAAAAGATTTTTGAGGTGGATGATGTGGAAGTATGTCCCATCGTCCGCGTGGAAGAGGAGATCAGGCAAAACAGGGTGGATCGCTATGTCATCTGTGCATCCGCATCTTCAAAAGAAATGGAGAAACAGCTTTGGCAGTTGGGGTTGATCCCCGGGAGGGATTATTGCAGCTCCGATCTTTTCCGGTTGATAGTATCCGAAAAAAAGATAGCGGTATCCTATGGGGTGTGTTACATGCGCGGCATCTATGAATGTCTTAGAAGATCTCCTTCTTTTTCTGAAAAATTCGAAATTTTTTACAGTTTATCATATATGCCCAGAAGTGCCTGTGATGATTTTTTGCTTAAATTCATCGTCAGCATGTGTGATCTGTATTTATACAATGCGTTTTTATCTCCTGAAAACAGACGAAAACATGAGGAATTACTCCGGTATCTCAGTAAAGATACAGAGAGGATCAGTATTCCTGTCGTTTCCGGGAATGCATATCATCCGCAGGCAGGACAAGCGGGAGAATGGGAAAATCCGTATGGGATTATTTCTTCAAAAACCAGATGGGGTAGTTTCGCCGGGGTCGACCATAATATAAACCGGATGCTTGAGGCAGGGGTTGATACCGACACAGTACTTGAAACCATAATGGACCCGCGTTTTTATGAACCTGAATGGTTGAATGAAAACTACGAAAAATGTATGACAGGAATTCAGTTCTCAGAGGCGGTAAGTGATATCCGGATTTCGGACTATTTAACGGATAATCGGGGTAAACAAAGACTATTTATAGATGCAAATCACATTTCGAATTCCGTCATCGTGGAATTATCCAAAAGGATAGCGATCAGACTGGGTTGTGATGAGGATCTTCCACTGGATGAGCTAAACTCCATGCAGCTTATAAACACATCTGAAATCCCGTTATATCCGTCAGTTATATACGGATTACAATTGGATAATTATGCGGGAAATCAGATATATAAAATGTTTACTTTTAAGGGTTCCAGACAGGTTACTTTTGAAGAATATGTCAGGCTGTACTGTGATTACTGCGGAAATATGATGAGATATATGAACATGGGTTATTTCCCGGGGAATTGATACAACATGCATAAAATGCGGGAAGTGTGAAAAGGTTTGTCTTCAACATATCAGATGTATTGAGGAATTGCGCAAGGTGGCAGATTGTTTTGAGAGGAAAAATAAATGGGAATTAACAAATGGCCGTTAAGAGTGCTTGATGCTGTGACCACAAAAGATTATATTTGGTATTCTAACCAGACTTTTAACGGGTTGTTTCGCACAAGCATTGAAACGTTACATACGGAGTTCGTGGCCTTTTTTCCGGATGATGATTTATTGGCAACCGGCTTGCATTATAAATGTTTTTTGTATGGAGAGTATTTGATTTTCCTTCCATGGTTATCGAATAAAATACATCTCTACAATATGAATTCAGGTAAGTTTTCCGTTATTGAACTTGATTGCGATAGGGCGTGTTTTAGTGATGTTGTAAAAGTTGATGACTATTTGCTGCTGTTTCCGTTTTTTTCAAGCGGTCATTTATACAAGTTTGATTTGAAGTTAATGCATGCTGTTAAGGTAGATGCATTCAATGACAGCGTAAAAGAAAATATAGATTTATCGGAGGGAGCTATCCTCTCATATAGTTATTGCATGTGTGACAAAAAGGTTTTTTTTGCTGTTGCTGATACCGGATATATCGCTGTTTGGGATATTGCAAAGGAAGTAATTGAAACTATGCATGTCACTGATGAACGGCTTAACATTCTTTCGGTTTGTGGTGGAAGGTATTTTGTGGGTAGTTCATCTGATTCGGTATTATATGAACTTAATTTGAGCGATTATTCATTTAAGCAGATTTGTGGAGATGTACATACTATACATGGTAAAGAATCCCCGATTCCATATTATTGGTCCTTTGTATGGGAATGTAACGGGAGAGTGTTTGCTAATCCGTGGAATGCTGATGGTATATATGAATTGGATGAAAATGACTTGATAAAACGTATTGAATTGTCTGATTATGTTGTATTTGATGAAAATGTGCTTTTCCCTGTTTTCATGTGCTGGAAAATTGTATCAGATCAGGTTTGGATATTTCCATGCAGAACGGACTGCCTGATTTTATTAGATGATAATATGGAATTTGTGAGGAAAAAACCGCTTGAATGTGGAGATCTGTCTGTATGCCGGGAACTTGATTCTATAGCAGTGAGTCGGATCATGCAGGATAATCCTGTTCTGGTAGAAAACCCTTCATTAGGAATTGAGAGATATCTAAATGCTATAGTTATGGAGAATAAATGAATATGAATACGGTTATCTTTTGTGCTGGTCATTATGGAATACAGCTTTTGAATATGATACATAAGGGATTGTTTTCACCTGAAATTCAAGTCAATAAAGATGATATATTTTTCTGTGACAATAATCCGGAGGTGATTGCAAAATCATACATTGCCGGATGTAAGGTTCTATCCCCTGATAAAATTGAAGAATTGGGAAAAGACACCCGTATTATTATTAGTTCACCTCAAAATGCAGATTTTGTGATGGAGCAATTACATAAAATTGGTGTAAAACATCCGGTGTATTATACTCCTGAGTATGTATACAAGTTTTTGTGGAATACTGCAAATATGCCACCTTTTGTAAAAATGGATATTGATAAACCTCGGATCAAGAAGCTGCAGATACCGATAATAGAGCTATGTAACCTTAACTGCCGGGGATGCAATCTCATTTATAATCTGAACTCGGAGAAACGTATGAGCGTAGATGAGTTTATCAAAACAATGAAAAGTCTACGAAAATTGTTTTCCGGTATAAAAAAACTGACTTTGCTGGGCGGAGAACCTTTTATTCATCCGGATTTGAAAAATCTGGTATTGGAAGCCAGACACTATTTTTCGGATTCCGATCTTGAAATAAGGACAAACGGTACACAGATTTTTAAGCTTAAAGATGAATTATTGTCTGCGATTTTAGAGACTTACACGGAAATCGCCATTTCACTCTACCCGCCTTTGATTGATAAAAAACCGGAAATCGAATTATTTCTTCGTGAAAGAAATGTGAGATATAGATTTTTAGGACCATTTCTTGAATTTAATAAGATTTTTAATCCTAAGGGGGATTATGATGGTGAAGAAATCCATAGAGGCTGTGAATTGTGTACCAATTTGATGCAGGATGAACTATCTTGCGGATTGGGTCACGGAATTGAAACTCTGGAAGAGTATTATGGGGTAAGTCTGTGCAAAGATGAATACAAGAAGCTTAATAGATTTAATATTCACACGACAGATCTGGATGGATGGGAGATTAACAGGCGATTGGCATTGCCAACCAGGTTGTGTGATTTTTGTGCTTATCAAAAAAAGAATGATGCTGATAATATGTTTTTATGGAGCTGCGGAACACCTAAACTGGAAGATTGGATCATATGATCTTGTACTGCGCTAAAGGGACTATTCCGGAAATTGAACTATTATAATCTGATTATTTCAGGAACAACACAAGCGCGATTTTGCTTTTCTGAAAAACATTGTAAAATTCCAATGAAAAATCTGGCTATGAATTACAACAGCTTCTACGGACAGAAGAGTCTCCTGGAATCCAATATGAGTTGTATAGGTGAAGGGGCTATTATTGTTTTAACTATCCAGTATCCTATTTATCTGTGTGATCATGATGGCAATAAAGAAGTACATCACTCTTCCGATTCATGGGTCAGTGATTATGAAACCGGCCTCCATCGGAATCTGCAGGGAAATTCATTTACAGAAAAAGAAATACATGAGAGAGTTTCACGACTGATTCAGGGATGGGAACGCGAAACGAAGCCCTTTTCAATAATAAGCTATACAACTGAAGGGCATAGTGCGGAAATGAATCAAAGACTGCAACGAAGCATAGAACTTCATCAGAGAATAATAGACTATTGCTTAAAGAAAGGATGGAAGCCGGTACTGGTGGGGTTGCCATATTGCGAGGAACTATTTACCCGGGTGTCGGATGATTTTGTTCGTGAATGCTTCCTGAAGTGCGCCAATATGCTAAGTGAGAAGAACGGGATACCGTTTTTGGATTACTCCAAAGATGAAGAATTTGAATCTATACAAAATTATCTTGATATATGGTATCTGAATTTGTTTGGGAGAACCCGATTTACCAATCGTCTGATAAATGATTTACGAATTATGGAGGGTGATATATGAAATCATACGAGGATTTCACCTGTGAGGAAGCCCGTGCCTACAGAGAGGGAAGAAAGGAGTATGTATATTACAGGTTCTTGAAGGGATTATTGCGAATATTATCCGAAGAAAACGATGTAATATATGATGTTGGTTCCGGATCTATAGATATGTTGTCATATCTTCCGTGCAAAAAAAAGGTGAGTATTGATATTGCCTATCCCTATAGCGGAAACGGTGTTATAGGGATTAAAGGAGACTTCCTGCAAATTGATATAGAAACTCCGGATATATATACCTGTTTTCAGGTTATGGAACATCTAGACGATCATAGAATAAAGAGTTTTGCAAAAAAACTGTTATCTGCAAGAAGATATACTGTTATTTCCGTCCCGTATATGGAACCTGAAGGATTCTGTGAGTATCATTTGCAGGCTTTGGTGGGAGAAAAAAAGGTCACGGAATGGTTTGGAAATAAACCCCGGTATATGCAGGTGATAAAAGAATATGACGGGAGTTACCGTCTGGTTTGTGTTTTTGTGAATGCTATAGTAAAGGACGATGATATAAAACGGCAGTTCGGAGAATTATCAGCCCAATACGATGAGTGTATGGATGTACCTGAAAATGAGCCATCGGAAGAAAAGATAAGTTGATTAAAAGGATATGTTTTTTCCGGGTGATGTGATCATCAGCATAATAGTTGCTGTATATAATTCAGAAGAATACCTGAGAGACTGTCTTTACAGTATTATTGATCAGACATACAGGAAACTGGATATAGTTATCGTAGATGACGGATCTGAGGATAAAACACCGGAAATCTGTGAGGACTTTGCCCGTCGGGATGAAAGGATATCGGTGATCCGTTCGGAACATGCCGGTGTATTGAAGGCAAGGCAGATGGGGCTTTCCCGTTCTGTCGGAAAGTATGTCTGTGTAGTTGACGGAGATGACTGGCTTGAACCGGATATGATCGAAAAGCTCTACGAAGGGGTACTGAAGAATGGAGCTCCTGTATCCATGTGTGCAAAGATTGAGGAAAACGGCTATTCACGGAAAATAGTAAGACAGGGGTTCAAGGCAGGGTTTTATGACAGAGACAGCCTGGAAAAGAAGATTTATCCGTTTATGATCAGTAACGGAGATTTTTTTAGCTGGGGTATTTTTCCGAGTCTTTGGGACAAAATGATAAAAAGAGAACTGATCGAAGCAGTGATAAATGAGAATACGGAGATGTTTCCGATAGGGAATGATGCGGTCGTGACCTATCCTGTTCTTCTCGAGGCAGACAGTATTGAGATACTGGATGATTGTCTTTATCACTATAGACAGAACAGTTCATCAATGGTTCACAATACGGGAAAATCCGATGAATTCCGAAGAGGATTCAAAAGGCTTTATAATTCACTGAATAACTGTTTCTCAAAGTATTCCCTTTGCGAAGAACTCAGAAAGCAATGGAAGGAATACCTGCTGTTTCTGATGATCCCGAGGTCAGATGATCTGATGAAAAAAATATATGATCGGAATGAACTCTTTCCGTTTCATGGTGTAAAAAAAGGATACAGAGTGGTTGTTTACGGCATGGGGCTTTATGGTCAGAGAGTTTATCGGTTTCTGCGTGACACGGGTTATTGCCGGGTTGTTGCCGCGGTAGACAGAGATTTTAAGGAAATCAGCGGAGAGGAATTTGAGGTTCTTTCTCCGGAATGTATCAAAGAATCAGAATTTGATGCTGTTATAGTCACTTTGTCGTATGCTGACGCAAGAAAATCAGCGACGGGTTTTCTTCGGACGCTGTGTCCTGAACACAAGATACATACCATAGATCCTGATATTGCGGCAGATCCGGAGATTTTACGATCCCTTGGCCTGGAGGATCTTTGATGGAGGGATCCTGCATGCAACGGAAGATGCCGGTTGAAAGAGACAAGTGTTCAGGCTGTTTTGCGTGTGCTGCAATCTGTCCGGTCAGGGCGATCGGACCTGAAGAGGACAAAGAAACCCATCATTTTTTTCCTCAGATCGATCATTCAAAATGCATTGGCTGTGGCAGATGTATGACAGTATGTCATGCACTTGAAAAAAACAAGATGTACTTTGAACCGATCGGAGCGTATGCCGCAAATAACAGAACCGAGGTCAGGCTGATCAGTGCATCAGGAGGTATGTTCCGCGCATTTGCAGAGTATGTTCTGGAAACCGGCGGAATTGTTGCGGGAGTACGCTATGCGGGAGTGTATAGATGTGAGCACCATGTTGCAAAGGATATCGTGGAATTGGATGAGTTATGCGGAACCAAATATTTCCAAAGTGAAATATCTGAAGTATATGAAGAACTCGAACAGTGTTCACATCAGTATGATCTGATGATGTTCTGCGGAACCCCGTGCCAGGCTGCAGCTGTAAAAAAATATTCCGGCATGAAAGAGTTTGAGGATAAATTATTTACCGTTGAAGTCCTTTGCAGAGGAGTATCGTCCGCTTTTGTTCATCGGAAATTTTTGGAACATCTTGAAAAAAAAACGGGCAAAAAGATCGCAGATATAAGGTACAAGGAGAAAACGAAAGGCTGGGACAGGATCGGAACGATTGTTACCTTTGATGATGGTTCACTTGAATATGTCAGCAGCAGCGAGAACTATCTGGCAAAGCTGGCATATGACATGAACCTGTCCGTCAGAGAGTCCTGTTATTCATGTTCGTACAAGCGAAAGGAAAGAACTTCGGATGTAACGGTAGGGGATTTTTGGGGACTGAAGGACTCTTCGCTTTTGGATAATTACGGAACATCATTTGTTTTGGTTAACACAAAAAAAGGACGGGATGTATTGGACAGGATATCGGAAAAGCTTGATATGGTTCCAAGTGATGTCGAGACGGTTATATCCGGTAATAAGTACGGATTTAACAGGATCAGCTGCAGCAGTGAGGACAGACGGTATTTATGGAAACAGCTGAATTCCGGTGCTGACATAAAAAAAGTTACAGAGGATATAAAGAAAATGGAAGATGAAAGAATTGAACATTTAAAGCACACGATCGACAGGGATAATAAATTATTGGATTTCTACGAGAAATGGGTGACGGGATGTTCAAAAGGAGAAAGTGTAAGTGGATTTTTGATTGAAAACGATTTCAGGAATATAGCTATATTCGGTTATGGGACCCTTGGAAGGGCTCTCAGGAAAACAGTTGAGAATAATGGTATCAGTCTTGCTTATATTATTGAATCCAATGAGAAAAGGTGGGATGAGAGCACTGAGTTTTACAAAGTTACCGATGCTTTGCCTTCCGCAGATGTGATCATTGTTTCTGCAATACTGGATTATGAGGAAATATACGGGAAACTGCGTGGAAGGGTATCCTGCCCAATACTTTCCATGGAGGACATGATACCTTGAGAATAGGTATCCTGACCTTTTTTTCAAGTATAAATAATGGAGCATTTTTGCAGGCGTATGGCTTACAGGAATATCTAAAGCAAAGATATGGCAGTAAAGTCTGTGTCCGGATGATCAACTATATTTCCTCAAAAAGCTGGGAGTTCTATGGAACGACAGGAGAAGAAAGAAGGGAAAATTTTTATAAGTGCTGGAAAAAGCTGGATTTGACTGAAAAACGACTGATAAGCGATGATCTGGATCAGATATCGGAATTTATAAAGGAATGTGCCTTTGATGTGGTGATAGTCGGGAGCGATGAGGTATGGAAGACTGATGGGATACGCGGATTTCCTACTGCATATTGGCTGAATTTCGATATTGGCGGTGCTGTAAGAACAGCCTATGCAGCTTCCGGAAGAAATGATTATGATATCATTTCTAATGAATATGCCGGGTATATTGCAGAGTCTTTGGAAAGATTCAGGTACATCGGCGTCCGTGATGACATAACCAGAGAGGAGATACTTCGTATAAAAAAATTTGATGTGCATATGAACTGTGATCCTTCCATATTGCACAGAAATGCTTTCCGCTTTGGCAGAGAAGAAAAGAAAAATCTTCGGAAAAAGTGGGTGGACGGGGATAAAAAACTTATTGTGCTTATGATACAGAACCGGGAACTGTCAAAGCTTTTGTATCGTATGATGCGCAACGAGAACACTGTATATGATTACTATGAGTGGGCAGGGATGACTGATCGGGATATTCTTTCGATATCTCCCTTTGAATGGTCGGAACTGATAGCCGCTGCAGACTTTGTGATCACAAGTCTGTTTCATGGTACGGTTTTTTCGATGATCCATGATACTCCGTTTATATCCATAGAATTTGCGGAATGTGGAAGAGGAAAGATTGAAAATTTACTTTTGGAACATTCCCTTCAGGATAATATGTTTTACGCCGGGCATTACGAAAATTCGCTGCAGAAATTAGGAATGGATATTTTTACGAATTGTCGCAGGATGCTGAGGAACGGACTTGCTGTGGAATATGAAAACATATTGGAAGAGGAGGAAAGAAAAGCAGGAACGTTTACCCGTTTTTTAGATGATCTGATAGATCGAAGCGTGGTGTTCCCAGGGTAAATCTGATGGAAAAGGAAAATTATGGGCGAGATAAAGGTATCTGTTATTTTACCTTCGCTTAATGTATGCAGGTATATAGAAGAATGCCTGGAGAGTGTTGTCAATCAGACGCTGAAGGATATCGAGATAATCTGCGTTGATGCGGGATCTGACGATGGAACTCTGGAGATAATAAATGATTATGCGGCTAAGGATGACCGCATAAAGGTTCTGATATCGGACAGGAAAAGTTACGGTTATCAGATGAATATTGGAGTTGACAATGCTTCGGGTGAATACATCGGTATAGTGGAAACAGATGACTATGTTCTTCCGGAAATGTATGAAGAGCTGTATAAGATTGCATCCGAAAACGATCTTGATCTGATAAGATCTGATTTTTACAGATTCACCGGCTCGGGAGAAACCCTGTCAAAGGCCTACAACAGGCAAACGGGTGATGTGAGCGCATATAACCATATCTATGATATAAAACACAATCAGATCGCCTTCAGATTTCTGATGAATACATGGTGCGGGATCTATAAAAAAGAATTCCTGGACAAAAATCATATCAGGCACAATGAGACACCCGGAGCATCATACCAGGATAACGGATTCTGGTTTCAGACTCTCATGTTTTCCGAAAAGGCATGGTTTCTGGACAGAGCTTTTTATATGAACAGAAGAGACAATGTTGATTCTTCTGTTTTCAGCACCGGCAAGGTTTATTGTATCTGTGATGAATATGATCACATCTACAGTATCCTGAAAAAAAACAGTGACCTGATGGAGGACTATGGATTTTCGTTTGTAACGGCATGTTTTTTTGCATACAAGGGAAATCTTGACAGGATCGCAGATGAATACAAGGAAGAGTTTCTGGTGAGATTTTCAGAGGATCTGAGAAAATACAGAGATGCCGGACTCGTGGATTTTGATCGGTTTGAGGAAACAGACAGACAGACCATGGTTGATATTATTGATGATCCGCATCTGTACTATTACAACAATCTGGAAAGAATAAAGCTGTTTTATGACGAACTAAAAAAACACAGAAACATAATCATATATGGTGCGGGATTGATCGGAAAAAGAGTTCTTCACGATCTCACCTATTGTAATGATCCTGCAAAAGTGATGTGTTTTGCCGTTTCCAGAGTAGAAGAGAATTATGACAGTATAAAAGGTATTCCTATAATAGATATTCATGATCTTTTGGAATACAGAGAGAGCGGATATGTTGTTATCGCAACAACTCATTTGTATCAGGATGAGATCATGGATAATCTTAAGAAACTGGGTTTTGTAAATGTGTTTGCTTATCCTGATCAGCTCAGAAAAGATGAAAAGTATTTCAGACAGCTGGATTTCAAAGAAAGGCAGGAGGAGCTGAACAGATGGGTTTATGGAATAACCGGAAAAACAGTTGATTTTGATGATCCAAAATCCTTCAATGATATACAGCATGCGAAAAAAATAGGAGACATACCGGATCTGCAGAAAAAGGTCTCGGATCTGGTTTTCATGGGACAATGGGCTGGGAAGATCATCGGAGATAAGTATATGCCTCCTGTTACAGGTATATATGACAGCGTGGAAGATATCCCATGGGATGAACTGCCTGACAGATTTATTATCAAACTTTCTCACGGAAGATCCTTCAGATCTACGGTAAAAAACAAACAGGACAGCAGATACTTCAACAGGGATGTTCTTCAGAGAAGATTAAATGCATTTTTCAAAAGTGATTATTCATTTGGCCCTTCCATGGAAAGATGGTATGAGGGGATCGTACCAAAAGTTGTGATAGAGAGACCGGTTGAGGGATCATTTTATCACGATTCATATAAATTTATCTGTTGCAAAGGGCATGTCAGATATGTCGTCTCGGACAGGAATAATGATATCTGGGACACCATAAAACGGGATTTTTATGATGTTTTCTGGAATCATCTGGATATCCGGATGAAGTATCCCAATTCACGTGTCAAAGAAAGAAAGCCGGATCATCTTGAAGAAATGATCCTGTTTTCAGAAAAACTGAGCAGCAGTTTTGAATTCTCGATAGTTCATTTCTGGGATACAAAGGACGGTCCTGTCTTTAATAAAATACGGTTCATCATCGGAGCAGGAGTTGAAAAGATCGTTCCCGAGTTCATTTAAGAGGAGGGTAGATGGCTCTTTTATCTGTGATACTGCCTGTATATAACGGCGAAAAATTTCTTGACAGGAGTATAGGATCAGTACTTTCCCAGTCCTCACAGGAATTTGAACTGATAATTGTTGATGATGGTTCCACGGATACATCGGGAGTCATTGCTGACCGGTACGGCACGGAAAATGACCGCGTAAAAGTCATACATAAGATCAATTCCGGAGTAACGGCCAGCCGTCTTGAGGGGATCAGGGCTGCGGAAGGTGACTTTATCGCATTCATTGATGCCGATGACTGGTGGGATAAAGACTATATAGACACTTATATGGGACCGATGGGAAGTAATGAGTTTGATATGGTCGCAGGAGGATGCCTGGTTGAAGGTGACTCTGGGTCTGTATTAAAGACAAACGGTATACCGGATGGTGTTTATGAACCGGATAAGGACGGCGGATTTTTTCACTCGAAGATGCTCCATTATGGGGGCTTTTTTAGTTTTGGAATTCTTCCATATCTGTGGAACAAGGTTTTCAGGAAGAAATTGCTCATAAAAGCGTATGAAAAAATTGATGAATTATTGACTGATGGTGAGGATGTTGCCCTGATCCAGCTGTATCTTGCAACGGCCGAAAGGGTAATGATTTCTTCCGAAGCGAAATGTCATTATGTTTTACATCCGTTTCAAAAGACCGCCAATAAAGGCGACTACTTTTATGAGAATGTTTCAAGATTGTACCTGTGTTTAAAGAAAGGCATGAAAAGGTATTCTTTTTTTGATCTGTTTTTGCCTCAGCTCGATCAGTATATGAGATATATGATCTGGCTGAAAAGTCCGGAAAGCTTTCCTTCTTCCGCTGGATTTTATCAAATGCCCTTTCAGAAAATCCCGGCGGGCTGCCGGATAGTTCTTCATGGTGCGGGTAATGTCGGAAGGAGTTATCGCAGACAGATAGAAGATACCGGTTATTGCAAAGTTGTGTGCTGGGCAGATTCAGACTATGCGAAAAAAAGATCCGGATTCCGGGAGGAGATCGTGGATCCACACAGCGTTTCTGATCTTGAATATGACTATATTTTTATAGCCGTTGCGGATGAAAATATTATAAAAACTATTAAAGCAGCTTATATCGATATGGGTGTTAAAGCAGAAAAGATAGTTTACTGATCAAAGATGAAATGAGGAAAAAATGAAAAATACCGACAGGCCGATCATAACTGTATACATTACAGACGAAGATTTTTCCATGCCCACCACTGTATCGATAGCATCTTTATTTGATAATGCGTATGAGGAGACAGAAATAGTTGTATATGTTATTTGCGATGCATTATCGGAAACGGCAAAGTCAAAGCTGGCAGTACTGGGTGACGGGATAAATAAAAAAGTGGTTCTTCTGGACGCAAGGCATGATAAGTATTCCTGTTTTTCCGACAGGACCGGGCTTTGCATTAACCATGTTTCACATACAGCAGTTTACAAGTTTGAACTTACTGATATGATCCCCGAAAAGAAGGCGATATATATAGACGGTGATACCGTGATCACGGATGATATCTCCGAATTGTGGGATATTGATATGGAGGGCGGAAGCATCCTTGCGGCCGTGGATCTTCTGGATTCTTATGAGGACGGAATTTCAAAAATGGCAAAAGGAATAGGTTCTGTTGTTCCGCGATATTACAATAGCGGGGTAATGGTCCTTGACCTGGAAAGACTCAGAAGGATCAATGGAACGCAGCGGCTGATGGAATACAGGCTTAACGGGATAAACAGATATATGGATCAGGATGCTTTTAACGGGGCTTTATATGGTGAAATAAAACAGATCTCGTCAAAGTATAATTTTATGATGCAGGTTACTGATTTCGAGGATATAGATAAAATTGGAAGGCTATGCGGCAGCAACTGGGAGTCTGTGGAGGAATGCGTAAAGGATGAGCTGATCATTCATTTTGCGGGACCTATTAAGCCATGGAAGTATAACCGCCCGTGGTTCACAGATCTTTTTTTGAAATATTATGAAAAGGCAGGTTTTAGTGCAAAAGAGTTAAAACTGTTATCGCCGCTCAAACGCCTCAACGATGATAAAAACTGGCTCAAAGCTCAGATAAAAACTGAAAAAGAGAAGGGTTATGTTTTTCCTTATGAAAAGATCAAAGCCGGATCAAGGATAATAATCTGGGGTACCGGTAATGTTGGAAAAAGCTATAAGTATCAATTGGATGCAACATCATACTGCGAAGCCGTTCTGTGGGTTGATACCAAAGATCCCGCGGCAGACAGTCCGGAGATGATAGTGGACACGGCTTATGATCATATTATCATTGCTACCGTCCGGCCCGATTTTACAAAAGAGATCGAAGAATTCCTGATAAAAAAACTGGGATGCGATAAGGCGAAGATCGTTAAGGTTATTTCATGAAACAGCAGGGGTGACCCGAAAAAAGAG
>CAMVDF010000013.1 GCA_947166195.1 uncultured Lachnospiraceae bacterium | reverse complement strand
ACATGAGCAGGACAAAAACCATGAGGAGCATCAGTGCCCAGGTCTATACCGGAAGCATGGTACGTCTCGGAAACAAAGATCTTGACGGAATACTGTATACGGGCAGTAAATCAGCTCCCATGTATCTTGCCTGCGGAAAAGATTTTGCAGTAAGCGGGTACAAAAACAACATAAAGAAGGGTACGGCAAAGGTCATGCTTAAGGGTATCGGCGCTTATGCGGGAACAAAGACCCTGACCTTCAAGATCAAAGAGAAACAGGTGGATTATAAAGGAGCCCTCGTCGGAGACAGCTGGCAGTAAAGTCAATCATAGAACCTGTCACAAAAAAGGTGACAGGGGGACAGTCCCTCTGTCACATAAATGAAAAGGAGGAGGATATGAGATACAGGAAACTTGGAAAGACCGGACTTATGGTCAGTGAGATAGGCTTTGGGGGCGAATGGCTTGAAAGGCATGAGGAGGAGGAATCGATCGAACTGCTTAAGTATGCGCATGATCTGGGGATAAACATTGTGGACTGCTGGATGCCCGATCCGAAGTCAAGGGATATCATAGGCAGGGCGATGGAAGGCTGCCGCGATTCCTGGTACGTGCAGGGTCACATCGGATCCACTTATCAGAACGGGCAGTATGTGCGGACCAGGGATATGAAGGCTGTCCCGCCTGCATTTGAGGACCTCCTGCAAAGGCTTCGTACAGACTATGTGGATCTGGGGATGATACATTACATCGATTCCATGGAGGATTGGGAAGCCTCGATGAACGGGGAGTTCATTGAGTATGTACATGATCTTCACGACAGGGGGATCATCAGGCACATAGGCCTGAGCACCCACAATCCGAAGATCGGAAAACTTGCGGTGGAGACTGGCTTTATCGAGATGATCCTTTTCAGCATCAATCCGGCCTTTGATATGAGGCCTGCAACCGAGGATCTGGACTCCATGTTTGAAGGCTATGACAGGGATCAGCTGTCCGGAATAGATCCTGAAAGGGCGGAATTTTACCGGCTATGCGAGGAAAAGGAGGTCGGGATCACCGTGATGAAGGGCTTTTTCGGAGGGGCTTTGTTTGACAGGGAAAAATCGCCCTTTGGCGCAGCCTTCACTCCGGCACAGCTCATACATTATGCCCTGACAAGACCGGGTGCGTCTTCCATTCTGTGCGGATATGATACGAAGGAACAGGTGGATGCAGCTGTTTATTATGAGACTGCATCTGATGATGAAAAGGACTATGCATCGGTCCTGGCCTCGGCTCCGCTTCATTCGTATTCCGGGATATGCACTTATTGCGGGCATTGCAAGCCCTGTCCGGTTAATATAGACATCGCCATGGTCAACAAATTTTACGACCTGGCTTTAGCGCAGGGCACGGTCCCCGAAAGCGTGATGGAGCATTACAGGGCAATGCCGCATACGGCGTCGGAATGCATCGGCTGCAAGGGCTGCGAGAGCAGGTGCCCTTTTGAGGTAAAGATCGCAGACAGGATGAAAAAGACAGCGGAACTGTTTGGCAGGTAGATCACGGTAGTTTTCATTCACGGTGTTTTATCATATAATAAAAACCTGTAGGACATAACTTTTATAAGGAGGGATACACCATGAAGTTTTATTCAGTGTTTGATGAGGAATTTGCAGATTACGGACAGGTTCTTGAAGGCTATGACACAAAGGGCCTGATCGCTGCCATGAACGCGATACCGCTTCCGGCAGAGGGCGTTGATTATAAGCCTTCCATACCGGAACTTGAAAAGGAACCCATCTTCAAGGTTCTCAGGGAAAAGGCTTACGGCGACATGCCTTTAGAACTTGGCATGTGCTGGGGACACAACACAAAGCTCAACTGCCTTGAGTATCACCGTGATTCGGAGATCAATATTGGAACAGAGGATTTCGTACTGCTTCTGGCAAAGAGGGGCGAGATCAGAAACGGAAGGCTTGATACCGCAAAGGTAAAGGCTTTCAAGGTTCCGGCAGGCACTGTTGTTGAGGTGTTTGCAACAGCCCTGCATTATGCGCCCTGCCATCTGGATGATAATAAGGGCTTCAGGGTAGCAGTCGGACTTCCGCTGAACACGAACACGGATTACCGCATAAGCGATCCCGTAAATGATGAGGACAGGCTGCTGTGGGCAAGGAACAAGTGGCTCATCGCACACGCCGATTCGGCAGAGGCAAAGGACGGCGCCTATGTGGGACTTGACGGCGAAAACATCGATATCGCAAAGTGAACCGATGGAAAAAGTTTTTATTACCGGACATAGAAATCCGGATCTGGACAGTGTCTGCAGCGCAAGCGCCTATGCTGTCCTCAAGAAGAATACAGACAGCGCACGGACCTATGTGCCGGTTCGGCCGGGACATTTGAGCGACAGCAACAAGGCGATCCTGTCGGCACTGGGGATCAAACCGCCGGTATACATGAAAAATGTGTACCCAAAGGTTTCGGATGTCATGCTCAGGCCGGAGCAAAAATATACGGCGGATATGCCGCTGACGGCGCTTGCAAAGGAGTACAGCGAATCAAATCCGTCCGTAGTGCCGGTCTTTGACGGTGACAGGTTCAAAGGTCTTTTGAGCGTCGATGACATCACTTATTATTTCATGCAGAAAATGGGATCCGAGGGGCGGGTGACGGATACGCCGACCCTCGGTGAACTTTTGCGCGGTGACGGCGAGCCTCTTTTGACTACCGATCTTTTCGAGGATGCGAAGGCGTCTCTTTCCGGGTCGAAAAAGAGGGGACTTGCGGTCTACGATAAAGAGGAGTTTGCAGGCTATGTCACGAGACGCTGCTTTCTCAAGGCTCCTTCCTACAAGGTGATCATGGTGGATCATAATGAGGCGGGGCAGTCCATAGGCGGCATCGAGAGTGCGGATGTGGTGGAGATCGTGGATCATCACAGGCTTGATGCGTCAAAGACGAACCTGCCGATCTTCATCGACACCGAGCCTTTGGGAAGTACCTGCACCATTGTCTACCAGCTGTTTTTGCGCCACGGCATGATGCCCGATGAATACACTGCGCGTGTTCTGCTGGCAGGTCTCATTTCAGATACTCTCATCCTGAAAAGCCCCACCACAACGCATGTGGACCGGGAGACGGCAGCGGCGCTTTCGCGTATCTGCAAGGTGACCACCGAGGGCTTCGGGCAGGAGATGTTTTCACATGTGGAAAGCCTGGCAAAAAGGGATCCGGAGAGCGCGATCCTTTCTGATTTCAAGAAATATAATGAAAGCGGCGTGGGTATCGGCATAGGGCAGTGCGAGGTCACCACCCTCAAGGATATCGATGATTACCGTGATGATTATCTGGCTGTCCTTGAAAGAGTCAGGGAAAAGAACGGACTTGACTGGGCCGTGGTCATGATCACAAATGTTATGAAGGAGCACAGCATCCTGCTGACCACCGGCTTCAGATCCGAGAAATATCTTCCATATGACAGGATCGGCGGGAAGGTCTATGACATGCCAAATGTCATGAGCCGCAAAAAGCAGCTTTTGCCTGAGATGATCTACACATTGACAAGCAACTTTTAATAACACCAGTGTGGGACAGGGGACGTTTCTCTGTCCCACACAGGTGTTATCTTCTGCCGTTCAGGGCCTCGATGATCACATCCTTTGCGGCATTCACGCTGCCCTGGACCATGTCCTTTGAGCCGCCGCCCTTTGCGTGCAGCTTTTCCTTCAGGAGATCTGATGCTTCCCTGGCGTCCCCGCCGGGCATGGAGATGATGAATCTATATCCGTCGGCATCATTTCCTGAAAACACTCCGCAGATGCCCCTGTGTTTTGAAGCCAGGTCGTTGACGGCATTACGCTGGGTGATATCGTTTACTTCCTCCACAAAAATCACCGCATCCTCTGCGGAATCATCGATCTTTTCCATCTCACCGTCAAGCATCCGCTTTGCGTTTTCAATCTTTTCCAGCCTGTAGCTTTCGGTCTTTTCAAGGAGACGATCTACCGCAGATACCAGGTTTTCCCTCTTTTCCGAAAGGAGATGTGTCAGATCATCCATTCTGCTGCATTCTGCACAGATGTATTCGTATGCCCGCCTGCCGGAAAGGATCGTGAAACGCATCCCGCCTTTGTAGTTGATCGCTTTTATTATCTTAATAAGACCGATCTCGCCGGTATGCTTCACGTGCGGCGCGCAGCATGCGCAGATGTCGACACCGGGTATCACGACGAGGCGAGCGCTGTCTTCAAAATCAAGCTTGCTCCGGTATTCCATGTGAGCAAGCTCGTCCTTCGTATAATACCTGCACAGAACGGGAAGGTCGGCGTAGATGATTTCGTTGGCCTTTTTTTCAAGTTCCGATAGCTGCTTTGGTGTCAGCACCTTTGTGGTATCAAGGGTTACGATGTTGTCGGAAAGATGGAAGCCCATGTTTTCCGAAGAGTAGTCCCTGTGCAGGAGACCCGAGAGGATGTGCTCACCGGTGTGGTTTTGCATGTTTGAAAAGCGGTGATCCCAGTCGATGACACCGTTTATCCGATCATCCGTTGAAAAAGAATCCGCAGGGGCCTGCAGCTCGTGGATGATCACATCTTCATCGATCGAAACATGCGTTATCTCAAATCCACCGAGGGTTCCTTTGTCACAGCTCTGACCGCCTTCCTCCGGGAAAAAAAGAGTCTGATCAAGGATCAGGCCGGTCTGTCCGTTTTTTGTTTTTACGACATCCTTTATCGCAGCGCGAAACTCCCTGTCGTAAGGAGCTTCGTCATAGAGCTTTTTTGTAGTCATGACTTGATTATATTCCCTTCGCTGAAAATGACAATATCGCAGGATGGTTTTTGTTGCCACTATCCTGCGAATTTCGTATTATATATGTGTAGTGTATCAGAGGGACGGTTCTCTGTTTCGCAAGTGTATCAGAGGGACGGTTCTCTGTTTCGCAGACGGACCGCTTTCCCGTGAAACGCTGATGAATACCGGTGTAACAGAGAACCGTCCCCTGTGACAAAAAAACCTGTCACAAAAATTGAAAGGAGCTGTTAAATGGCAAAGACTTTGAAGGAGATCAAGGATTTTATCAGGGAAAATGACATCAGCATCGTGGATTTCAAGCTGACCGATGTTGACGGCAGATGGAGGCATCTTTCCATACCGGCCGAGAGGCTGACGGAGAGCACCATGGAGAACGGCATCGGTTTTGACGGCTCAAACTACGGTTATGCGCCGGTTGAAAACTCCGACATGGTGTTTATCCCGGTGCTGGAATCCGCCGTCATCGACCGTTATGCTGAGGTTCCCACGCTGTCCATGATAGGCGATGTGCAGGTCATCGAGCTGCCCAAAAACAGGCCCTTTGACCAGTACCCGAGAAATGTTGCAAAACGCGCACTCGAATATATGAAGGAGACCGGGATCGCCGACGAGATGATCATCGGTCCCGAATACGAATTTTACATCTTTGATCAGGTATCATACGAAAACAATGCCCACAGCAGCGGATACGCCATTGAGGCCAGACAGGCCGACTGGGCATCGGGATATCAGGATAATAACAACGGCTACCAGATTCGAAACGGCGCAGGCTATCACATGAGCCTTCCCATGGATGTAAATAACGACCTCAGGAGCCGCATGTGTCTTTCCATGGCAGAATGGGGGATAGATGTGAAATACCACCACCACGAGGTGGGCGGCTGCGGACAGATGGAGATAGAGGTGGAGCTTGGAGATATGCTCAAGCTTGCAGACGATACCATGTCCGCAAAATATGTGATCAAAAACGAGGCCATGCTTGACGGCTGCACGGCGACTTTGATGCCAAAGCCCGTTGCAGGCGAGGCCGGAAACGGCATGCATGTCCATATGCTCCTTAAAAAAGACGGAAAGCCGGTATTTTATGATGCGGAAGGATATGCGCAGCTTTCAAAGACCGCGCACTATTTCATGGGTGGACTTTTGACCCATGCCCGTTCCATCTGCGCCATCACAAATCCTTCAACAAATTCCTACAAGAGACTGATCCCAGGCTTTGAGGCACCGGTGACCATAGGCTATGCCATGGCAAACAGGAGCGCCGTCATCAGGATCCCCGCATACGCAAAGACTCCCGATACCAAGCGCTTTGAACTTCGAAATCCCGATGCCACCTGCAATCCCTACTACGCATACGCAGCCATTCTCATGGCGGGACTTGACGGAGTCAAAAAGCAGACCGATCCCTCCACAAAGGGCTGGGGACCTTTTGACTTCAACCTGTTTGACCTGTCGGAGGAGGAAAAGAAAAAGATCGAAGGACTCCCTTCAACCCTTGATGAGGCCCTTGACGAGCTTGAAAAGGACCACGCCTATCTCACCGAGGGCGGAGTGTTCCCTGAAAGACTGCTTGACCAGTTCATCAAAAGGCGCAGGAAGGATGCAAAGATGATCTCAAAACTGCCCCATCCTGCAGAGTTTTCAATGTATTACGATCTGTAAAAAGGATCCTATGATAATAAAAGAACTTCCGGTCGACAAATGGATCGATCATCTGAAAAAACATCCGGTTCCGGAACTGATGGATGAAGAATGCATGAAAGCCCTTGAAAATGTGAGGGCTGAATACGGCAATACCATAAGCCACGGTGCCGGACTTGAGGTGAGGCTTTCAGAGGAAGCCAGGTATGCCGACTACATAATGAACATCGATACAAGCGAGATCCCTCATGTGGAAAGCCTTTGGTACGAGCTTGATTATGCGGCGTTTAAGGATGAAAAAAAGGAGATCATCCCCTGTCTGTTTGCAAATATCTCCCGGGATGAGGACGGAAGCTATAATAAAACCCGCGATGAGACACTTCCCGCAATGATGGGGGAGCACCGGACGATGCTTTTGAAAAAGGCTTTTGATGATGTGGTATCAAGGCTTCCGAAGGGTGCACATATCAAGCAGGTCGGCTCCATGTCAAGCCGCGGAGAGCTTGATATCATGAGGCTTGTCATAGCCTTTCCCTCGTGGGATCTGATCCCGGAGGGGCTGTCGGATATCGGCTGGCAGGGAGATACAAAGGCATTGCAGGAAGCCCTCGCGCCCTGGAAGGAAACCGGCATGGCGGCCGTCAATATAGACCTTGGCGAAAACGGCGTTTTGTCAAAGATCGGCATGGAGACATCCTCCCGCTGGAGGCAGCCCATCCTCGTTGATAAATTCATCGACCGCCTCGAAGCTGCGGGTCTTTGCATCCCTTCAAAGGGGCAGGCGCTGAAGCGCTGGATACGCCTGCGCCCTCAGGGTGACCCCTTCATCCAGACTCTCATCGCTTATTTCAAACTTGCATACAAGGACGGCAGGATCTCCGAGGCAAAGGCCTATCTGGAGCAGTCGCCCTACATCCATCACCACTATTTTGAAGGCTACGAATCCCCTGTAAGACTTGATGTGAAGCTTACCGACGGCACAAAAGAGATGCCGTACGAAAAAGCCGCCTCCCTCATAAAAAATGCGGCGGAAAACGGCGTTACGACCCTGCATCTGTACGGCTTGCATAATAAAAACCTCCTGCAAAAGGTCATGCGGCTTTGCGATGATAATAAGATCTTACCAAAGATCGTGATATCTGATCTGAAGGACGCAGACCCTCTGTATAATAAAAACACCCTGCTTAAATGGATACCGGAAAAAGGAAATTTTCCGGAGCTTTCTGATACCGCAAAAAGGGCGGAAGAACTCGGTATAAGGGAATTTATCGTAAGCACAGGCGCACTCTGCAGCAGGGAGGAACTTGAAAAGGCGGCCGAATTCATCAATAAATGGCAGGAAGATGAAAAACATGAAATGAGTGTTGCCGCAGATCCCTGCTTTTCACAGCTGAAGGCTTTCATGGGAGGAGAGGATCCAAAGCAAAATCCCAACAGGGGGATAGAAAGCGGCTGTATGGCAGGAAGGGCATTTTTTGCGGTGCGCCCGGACGGAAGCTTCAGCCCCTGCCTTGAGATCTTAGAAACCGGAACCAAAATGTCAGATACAACCGGAACCGAAGCGGATAACGTTACCATCAGAGAATACTGGGAAAAACCGGTATCAACCCTTTGTGACGGTCATGCGGAAACCTGCGGGGGCTGTAATTATAAAAGACGGTGCCGTCCCTGTCCGGCAAAAAAAGAATGGACCGAATCCTGCCCGCTTCGTATAATACAGTAAAGACACTTTTTTGATAAATGTACAGAAAGGAAAAAGATATGAAGATCAACAAAAACGAACTGACAGCGGAGCAGATCAAAAAGGCTATGGAATGTGAGGATGTAGCTGAACTGATGGAATTTGCAAAGTCCGAAGGTTTTGATATTACACAGGAGGAGGCGGAAGCCTATCTTGAGGAACTGTCCGATATCGAACTTGACAAAGAAAACCTGGACAAAGTTGCCGGAGGCTACGAAACGTGTCCAGACTACGGCAAAGGCTGTCCGGGCTATATCATTGTCGGAAGTATATTGCCCTGAAAACACGGTATCTGAGAGAAGATAAGGAGGAAAAAAATGGGAATCAACAAAAAAGAACTGACATCAGAGCAGGTCAGAAAAGCCATGGAATGCAAGGATGCAGCTGAACTTATGGAGTTTGCAAAGTCCGAAGGCTTTGAGATTACACAGGAAGAGGCGGAAGGCTATCTTGAGGAACTGTCCGACATTGAGCTTGACAAGGATAACCTGAGCGATGTTGCCGGAGGAGTATGCTGGGAGAATTGTCCTTCAGATGAATGTGGTAATTATTGGAATATAGTGGGATGAGCTAAAACAAGGTATCAGAAAGACAACAAGGAGGAAAACATGGGCAGGATCGCCGGAGGAGGATGCTACCCGGACTGCAAGAATGATTATTGTTTTGAGAATTAAAGAGAACGGATACTGATGAGAACCAGCACATATGAGATCATCATTCCTCTCACGGGAAGCGATAAAAAAGAGATACAGGGAAAAAAACTCCTGATGAACGGTCTGTACGGTGCCATGGATGTTGTGGATGATGATACCGCGGCGGCGCTTGAAAAGGATGAGCCGGATAACCTTCCTGCAGATATTCGTGAACGGCTGGCATCAAGGGGCCATATCACGCGAAGGAGTGTGGAGGGGGAACTGAAGGACGTGGAGCTTCTCGGGAGGATCCATGCCCGGACGGAGGCACGGGTGTCTGTGGCTCCGGTGATCCTTCCCACCTATAACTGCAATTTCCGCTGTCCCTACTGCTTTGAAAGACACAGACTTTCAAGGGGTGAGGAGTGGCTTGAAGCCGGCATGAAGCCTGAGATGGTGGATGCTGTTTTTTCGGCGCTTAAAAAGCAGAGGGAAAAGGGAAGGATCGTGGAAGGCTGCTCTCTCTACGGCGGTGAGCCCTTTTTGAAGGAAAACAAAGAGACGGTGCGAAACATCTGCGAACATGCCAAAGAGATGGGACTGACCATGAGTGCCATCACAAATGGCTATGACCTTGATCATTACATCGATCTTTTGAAGGAATATGATTTCAAAAAACTCCAGATCACAGTGGACGGAGTGGGGAGCATAAATGACAAACGGCGTCTTCACCGCGACGGTGTTCCCACCTACGAAAAGATCATGTCAAACATCGCACTCGCTTTGGAAAACGGTCTGTCCATAAGCCTCAGGGTAAATGTAAACGGCGGAAACATAGGAGGCATCAGTGAACTGATCGGGGATATAGAAAAGTGCGGTCTGAATAAATTTGAAAAATTCAGCTACTACTTCAAGGCCGTCTCCGGGGATGAATCCTCCCCGGACCATGTAACTGAAAGAATGGTCATGGACGAGCTTTTGAGGACCGGCATGCCCGTTATGGAAGCCATAAAAAATCAGAGCATGTACAACATGCATCTTTCCGTGATAGAGGAGCTCCTGAAAAAAGAGTCCCTTCCCGGATATTCCACATCATACTGCGGCGCCGAAAAGGGAATGGTGTGCATAGCACCTGACGGAAAGCTCTATCCCTGCTGGGACATCGTGGGCATGGATGAGGACACGGTGGGACATACTGACATCGGCAGCGGGAATTTCATTTATTATTTTAATAAGGTCAAATGGAAACTGCGTACCTCGGACAGGATGGAGCCCTGCAAGACCTGCCCCTACATCTTTGTATGCAGGGGAGGATGTGTTTCCGTGGCAAAAATGGAGCACGGGAGCTATTTCAGGGAAGCCTGTTCAGATACCCGCGAAAACTTCTGTTTTGTGGCATCACATGTTGCCGGAAGGAAATATGAGGAGACAGGGCAGACGGAGCTTTCCCTGTCGCAGTTCGGCCCGCTATCAAGACTGACCGAAGACGAGCGGAAACGTCTCATGGAGGAAAAGGATCCAAACGAGATCTACAAGCTTATCAAGGAATACGGTCTGGTAAGCCCGGCAAAGGAAAAACAGGATGATCCGGGTCTTTGACCAAAGAATCCGTCATATGTTATATTGAAAACACAGATATCATTTAGTCGAAGCGGAGGAGACGGATGCTCCTGGCATATGTGATAAAGAGGATGAATGGAAAAAAATGACAAAAACGAGGCTGCGTCTGCTGTACGCAGCCTCGACGAACTTGACAGAGCCGTAAAGATCACCACCCCCGGGATATGGATGGTGATTTTGGCGTGCTTTGCCCTACTGGCAGGGATCCTTGCCTGGGTTTTCTTCGGTACTGTTTCCGCCGGTGTCAGCGCAAGCGGCATCATTGAAAACGGAAAGCTCATCTGTATCCTTGACCATGATGAGGTGAAGCTTATCAAAACGGGAGATACTGCCGTCATAGACGGAATAAACTTCAGCATTGAAAAGATCGACAGTATACCGGTGTCAAGGACTGAGGCAAAAGAGCTCCTCGGCAGTGATTATCTGGTCAGTGAAAACATGAACGGCGACTGGGCATGGCCCGTCACACTTGTACCTGAAGACGACGGTGTTTTTCCCGACGGCTCCCTCCTGTCATTTAATATCGTGACCGGGAGGATCTCACCTGTGTCCTTGATCTGGAAGGATATCTGAAGCTATGAGTGGGTTCCGGAAAAAAACAAAGGTACCGCAGGTGATGCAGATGGAGGCTACGGAGTGCGGAGCCGCCTGTCTTTCCATGATCCTGGCCTTTTACGGCAGATGGGAGCCGCTTGAAAAGCTCCGTGAAACCTGCGGTGTGAGCAGGGACGGTTCCAATGCGTCAAGCATAATAAAAGCCGCGCGCTCCTTCGGACTTGAGGGGAAAGGCCGTGCCATGCGGCTTTCGGCTATTCAGAAAAAGAAGCCCTTTCCCTGCATAGCGTTCTGGGATTATTCCCATTTTGTCGTTATCAGGGATATGAAAAAGAAGAGTGTTTTCATAAACGACCCTGCCGGCGGCGATTTAAAGATCTCCATCGATGATTTCAACAAACACTATTCGGGGATCGTTCTGACCTTTGAAAAGACCGATGAATTCAAGCCCGGAGGGAGCAGACCCGATGTAGTGGGGTATGTGATCAAACGCCTCAAAGGGCTTTCCTCCTCAATTCTCTTTGTGATGCTGACATCGGCGGCAGTGTCTCTTGCACTTATTATGAATACGGGCGTCAGCAGGATATTCCTGGACGGCATCCTGACGGAAGGGCACAGGGAGTGGCTTTTGCCGCTGTGTGTCTTTATGCTTTTGTTTGCTCTCATCATCTCGGTGGCATCCATGATCAATGCCGTTTATTTCCTGCGCATACAGGGAAAGGCGGCGATGCTTTCTTCGTCCCGCTTTTTTGAGCATCTCCTGCATCTGCCGCTGGGATTTTTTGCCCAGCGTTCCATCGGCGATCTGCAGGTGAGGCAGAGCGAAAATGAAAACGTGGTCACCACCTTTTTGGGCCAGTTTGCGCCTGTCCTCATAGACTGCGTCATGCTCGTTCTCTATCTTGTCATAATGCTGCGCTATTCCGTGATCCTCACCGTGGTGGGTGTCTTCACTGTTCTCATGAATGCTTTTGTATCTGCTTATATCGCAAAAAAAAGGATCAATATCTCCCGGGCCATGTTTGCGGACACGGGAAAACATTTCTGCGCCACGGTCAGCGGCATAGAGATGATAGAGACCATCAAAGCCTCCGGCGTTGAAAACGAATTTTTCAGCTCCTGGGGCGGGTATCAGGCTGCCGTAAATGACGCGGATGTGCGCATGAAACGCATAGATGCGTATCTCGGGATGATACCTGAGGCCTTGACACAGGCTGCAGGTATTATAGTGCTGTGTCTGGGCATCCGTCTCATAATCACGGGGGAGATGACACCGGGTGCGCTGCTTGCCTTCACCGGATTTTTGACGGCCTTTCTCACTCCCGTCATGGAGATCATCCGTCTGGGACAGATGGTCCAGGAGGCCAGGACCCAGATGGAGCGGCTGGAGGATGTGATGAATTATCCCGCGGATACTCCGGAGGATAATAAAAACGATGCCGGGGAGGATATGCTTAATAAAACCAAGCTGTCCGGCAGGATAGATATGGAGGATGTGACCTTTGGATATGCGCCTCTTGAGCCTCCTCTCATAGAGGATTTTTCCCTTCATGTAAAGCCCGGACATTGGGTGGCTCTGGTGGGGGAAAGCGGCTGCGGTAAATCCACCATAGGAAGGCTTGTAACCGGACTCTACAGACCCTGGTCGGGAAAGGTGGAATTTGACGGAAGTCCCGTCGAAAAGATCCCGAACGGGCTTTTACGAAGTTCCCTTGCCGTTGTTGACCAGGATATTTCGGTCTTTGATGATACGATAGCCGACAATGTGAGGCTCTGGGACGGCTCCATAGAGGATTTTGAGGTGGTACTTGCCTGCCGGGATGCGGAGATACACAGTGACATCATGGAACGCCCCGATGGCTATGATGGCATGATCGAGCCGCAGGGAAAGAATTTTTCCGGAGGACAGCTCCAGCGCCTGGAGATAGCAAGGACACTTGCTTTGGACCCTTCCATCATCATCCTTGATGAGGCGACGAGTGCTCTTGATGCCGAGACGGAAGCAGCCATTTTGAAAAATATCAGGGAACGCGGGATCACCTGCATCATAGCTGCCCACAGACTCAGCACGGTGAGGAACTGTGATGAGATCATTGTTCTTGAAAAGGGCAGGATCAAAGAGCGGGGAACACATGAGGAACTCATGGCGGCAGACGGTAAATATGCAAAACTCATAAGGAGTGACTGATCTTGGAAGACAGGGATTTTTTTGAATCGCAGATCAATATCAGGAGCCGTCTGGATGAAAAGCAGAAAGGACGGGCCTTTGAAAAGCTTGCCGCAGGTATCGGAGCGGCAGGTGTTTTTGGCGCGGGATCAGATGAGGGAGGAGAACTTGCAGACCGTGCGGTCAGGCAGTGCCTGAAATACTACGGACACAGGACGGGGAAGGTTCCGGGAGGAGTGACGCAGTTTGAGGAAAGGCTTGAGTATCTTTGCCGTCCCTGCTCTGTCATGCACAGAAGTGTGACATTAAAGGATGACTGGGAAAATACCGCCTTCGGACCGATGATGGGAAAGCTTAAAAGCGGGGAATATGCCGCGATCATCCCGGGAGGTCTGGGAGGTTATTATTATACTGATCCCCGTGACGGGAAAAGAAAGAGGATCACGAAAAAGAACAGGGAGCTTTTTGAAGAGGAGGCGGTATTTTTTTACCGTTCACTGCCTGCCGGCAGGCTTGGAAAAAAAGATCTGCTTTTCTTCATGCTTGGATCCCTTGATGCGGGTGATTTCATCCTGGTCTTTCTGGCTGCGCTTGCTGCCGCTTTGACCGGTCTTTTGCCGCCCTGGGCAAATAAGCTGGGCTTTAGTCTGGTCGTGCCTTCCGGAAACAGCGGCCTCATTGCGCCTATAGCGGCGCTGCTTTTCGGAGTGACGGTTTCGACACTTCTCATAAATGCCTGCCGCAATCTCCTGATGGGCAGGGTTTCCATCAAGATGGGGATATATGCCGAATCGGCGGCCTACGCCAGGCTGATGAACCTGCCGGTAACTTTTTTCAGAAAGTACAATTCAGGTAATCTGGCGGTGAGGGTCACATCATTGCGGGAGCTTGCCGAGGTTTTGACTTTGGTTGCCGCAGGCTCGGGACTGACCTGTCTTTTGTCCCTGATATATCTGTTTCAGATCGCAAGATACGCACATAGTCTGGTGGTCCCGGCATTTCTGACCGTTCTGGCCCAGGCATTGTTCACCGTCATAGCCTTTGCCGTCACTTTGCGTTTTGAAAAGAAAAAGACGGAGGCAAATGCCGAGCTTTCGGGAACGGTTACTTCGATGCTTGCAGGAATACAAAAGATCAAGCTTGCCGGGGCGGAAAACCGTGCCTTTGCAAAATGGGCTGACAAGTATTCTGTCTATTCCGCTCCCGCCTACAACCGTCCGGCCCTGCTTCAGGCGCTTCCTTCGATCATCACGGTGACCGGGATTCTGGGCACGGTCTTCATTTATTATCTGGCTTCAAAAAGCGGTATCCGCTATGACGATTATATGGCCTTTAATGTTGCCTACGGTCAGATGGGCGCTGCCATCCTTGCCGCAGCGGGGATCGCACAGAATATCGTGCGCGTCGGACCTTTGTTTGACCTGGTATCGCCCCTGCTTTCGGAGGTCCCGGATGATTCCTCCGACATGCCCATCGTTGAAAACCTCAGAGGTTCGGTGGAACTTTCAAACGTATATTTCCGCTACAGTGAAAAGAGTTCCTATGTGCTTGAAAACATTTCGTTCAAGGTGCGTCCCGGAGAGTATGTGGCCATAACGGGTCATTCCGGATGCGGGAAATCCACTCTGGTAAGGCTCCTTTTGGGATTTGAAAAGCCGGAAAAGGGCAGTATCTTTTATGATTCAAACAACCTGGCATCCGTTGATACCGGATCCGTGAGGCGCCATATCGGTACTGTGATGCAGAACAGCAGGCTCTTTGTGGGAAATATCCTCTATAATATAATCATTTCTACGCCTGAGGCCAGCCTTGATGATGCATGGGAGGCAGCTGAACTTGCGGGGATCGCGGAGGACATCAGGCAGATGCCCATGGGGATGAAGACCCTCATCTCCGAGGGAGGCAGCGGGCTTTCCGGCGGACAGCGCCAGCGTCTCATGATAGCGCGTGCCATCTGCAAGAAACCGGAGATCCTCATATTTGACGAGGCCACGAGCGCTCTTGATAATATTACCCAAAAGCACGTTTCCGATTCCCTGGACGCCTTAAAATGCACCAGGATAGTGGTGGCGCACAGGCTTTCGACCATCAAAAACTGCGACAGGATCCTCTGTCTTGACAAGGGAAGGATAGTCGAAGAGGGCACCTATGATGAGCTGATGGCAAAAAACGGTTTTTTTGCGGAACTTGTTTCAAGACAGCAGCTTGAAAAATAAGGATGTATCAGGGGGACGGTTCTCTGTTTCGCAAATGTATCAGAGGGACGGTTCTCTGTTTCGCAAACGGGTCACTTTCCCGTGAAACGCTGATGAATACCGGTGTTACAGAGAACCGTCCCCTGTGACGCTGTCCCTTTATTTTTGGGCGTCCCTGTCTATGGCAAGAGTCAGGTACTCGTCGCCGATCTTTAACAGAAGGTCTTCATCCGTGAGTACGGAAAGTCCGTCAAGTATCTCTTTTTCATTGTATTTTTCGGAAAGATCAGAAAGAATGTTTTTTTCGTGTGCCGCCGTTTTGCAGTACCGGATGATGTCGGCCAAAACGCCTGTCAGATGCCGGAAGATATTTTTTGCGATGAGCCTTGTGTCGAGGATCTTGACCATATCGCCCTTGTCCTTCATATAGAGCAGCTGGGGGTGGTAGATCCAGGTTTCCGTCAGTTCATACAGCTTTTCATAGGCGGGACCGAGCCTGCGGTAGTCGTAGTATTTTGCAAGCTCATCATCTTTTGCGGGAGCGAAAAGGTGGGCGGATCTTTTGATGAAGTCCTCATCGGGATATACAAAATCGTAGCCTCTGTCCGGACGAAGGGAAGGGACATTTTCACCGGGATGCTCCATGTAAAAGCTGTGGCGCAGAAACATCACATGGGCCACTGTGCCGGGAGGCTCAAGGTGCATGATCTTTGATATGACCCGGTTTACCTCGGATATCATATCCTGCGTTTCTCCCGGGGTTCCCACGAGGACATACCAGATGAGGGATACATTGTAGGTCCTGCAGTGCTTCAGGGTCTCAACCTGGCGGATCGCGGAAACGCCTTTGTTCATGAGCTTTAAGATATCATCCGAAAAGCTTTCTATGCCGGCCTGCATCCGCGTAAAGCCGCAGGATACAAGCCTTTTGATGTCTTCGCTTCCCGCATTTGATTTGATCTCGCAAAAAAGCTCCATCATGTTTTCCCTGTATTCAGCGCGGCTTAAAAGCTCGTCCGGAAGCTCTTCCATGTGCTTCAGGCTTATCACATTGTCCGTCATGAAGCATCTGGCGTGGGGGTATTTTCGTGAAAGCTGCGTCAGTTCATCCGCAAAGCGCTTTACTGATTTTTCACGGTAAAGATGGGCGCTGCAGCCGTTTAATCCGCAGAAGCGGCAGGGGTGTTTTGCCGCCCACCAGCAGCCCCGGGAGCCCTCTGCGGTTATGACATGCTTTTCTGTAAACTCCGGATAAAGGAGCTTTCTTTCACGGAAATAATCAGAAAAATCCGGTACGGGAAGGTCGTCCATTTCCATGGTCACAGGTGCCGGCAGGGAATGTGTCTTTGTGCGTGACAGGACTCCCGGAGGAAGGCTTTCATCCGGGATGGTTCCGTCCTGCAAAAGGCTTTGGCAGAAGTCTGCAAATATATGGTCGCCTTCTCCGGTAAAGACGAAATCGATGGCGGGGATCCTTTCAATGAGGGCAGAACCTGCCTCTCCGTGGCAGTTGGGACCGCCTGCAAGGATCAATGGTGCATCGGGAAAGGTCTTCAGTTTTTTTGCAAGGGCGATGATGGCATTGTGCTGCTGGAACATTGAGGTGAAGGCCACGAGCTTTGGTTTTGCGGCCATTACGCGGTCTGCCGCTTCGTCAAGGTAGGAGTTTGCCGTTTCGCGGGCCGTTTTTATTATGGAAAGATCCTGCAGGGTGTCCTCCTGCTGGTTTCCGGAAAAGACCTTGTGTGGCAGATGGATGCTCTCCATCCACCTGAGGTACTCGTCAAAGCTTTTGACGGTGCGGTCGTGGGCGGCCTTTGCAAAGATGGTTTCGCAGGCGAAGTAATCATGGCCGAAGCCGATGGTGCACACCTGCAGCAGCCGGCGGTAGTTTTCCTTGCCGATGTGTGATGCGTAGTAGAGGTATTCGTGCTGCACGCGGCTTTTCATGCCTTTTTGCAAAAGCATTGATTTGAACATGGCGTAGGTCATGCAGGGCATATATTCATCACAGAAGGGCATGCATATGAGGAGGACGTCGGTTTCGGGTGTTTCGTTCATTTTCCGGTTCCTTTGCGTTGATACGGGGATTATAACATAAACTCAGAGTCAGGGGGACGGTTCTTTCGGCTCATTATATTTATCTGCACCGGCAAAATTATGGTATAATAAATTCTGTATGAAAGAAAAGATCCTCAGTCTGGTAAAATTCATACGGAGCAAAATGAGTCCGGTGACCATGGCGATAACGGCTGTTTCCGCTGTTCTTATTATCGGGATAGTGATCGTTTGCGTTCACCGCGCGGGTCAGAGCAAAAAATCACCTTTCGACGATATGCCCGTTCAGATCATCAGATTTCCGGAAACGGCCGATGCTGAAGATGAGGATGAGGGACCGGATGAGGAGGAGACTTTTCTTTCCGGAAAGGTCGAAAATGACCTGATAAAGCAGGCGGAAAAGGACAAGGTTTTAGAGTCGCCCTGCATCCTTGAATATAACGAGGACAACGGCTTCGGATATCTCAACAACTGCGTATTCCTCGGGGATTCGAGAACTGTCGGGATGGTGAACTACAAGTGTATCTCCGATGAGGATGCCCTGGCAAAAGTGGGACTTGCACATACTGATGCAGCAAAGACGACGTTTACGCAGAATTCCGGTAAGAGCTATACGGTAAAGCAGTTTCTGGCAGAAAAAAAGTCCGACGTGGTCTATGTCTGCTACGGTGTCAACGGCATGGACAGCATCCCTGAGGAAAAGTACGAGGAGACCTACACAAGCCTCGTGGATAACATCATCGACTGGGCCGGCGACGGCACGGTGGTGCTCATGTCCATCTGGCCGGTGGATGACAACGGGGTTTACAAGGGAAAGGTCAAGAACGAGTGGATAGATAAATACAACGGTTTTTTGATGAAGCTGGCCGAGGACAGGCATATCCATTATCTTGACGTGAATACGGTTTTAAAGGACAAAAATGGTTCCATCAAGGCTGAATACGACGGCGGCGACGGGCTGCATTACAGCGCCTATGCCTACGGGACCATCCTTGATTATATAGTGACGCATCCGGTGCCGGGAGTATCGGATGAGGGTGAATACAAGGTGCACTATGTCAGGCCAAAGGGCGGAGCAAACAAGATACCAAAGGCTCCCGCGGCGCCTGCAGCACCTGCCGTGCCCGACCCTGCAGCCGTGACGGATCCCACGCAGATCCCGGGTCTTGAGGTTCCTGTCCCCGATCCTCAGCAGGCGGAGGAGGAACAGCGCCGCAAGGAGGAAGAGGAGAAAAAGCGCCAGGAAGAGGAAGAAGAGGAGAAAAGGCGTCAGGAAGAGGAGCAAAAGCAAAAGGAAGAAGAAGAGAAAAAGAAAAAAGAGGAAGAAGAGAAAAGGCGGCAGGAAGAGGAAGAAGAGCAACGACGCCGGGAAGAAGAAGAGAGAAAGCGCCAGGAAGAGGAAGAGCAGAGGAGACGCGAGGAAGAGGAGCAAAGAAAGCGCCAGGAAGAAGAGGAAGAGCGGCGCCGCCAGGAAGAGGAAGAAGAAAAGAGGCGTCAGGAAGAAGAAGAGCGCAGGCGCCAGGAAGAAGAGGAAAAGAAGAAACAGGAAGAGCAGCAGCCGCCCGAAGGAGAACAGACGGGAGAGGCTGAAGGTTAACATAAAATGTGACAGGGGGACAGTCCCCCTGTCACAAAATGGATATATGGAAGAGAAGATAAAAGTTTTTCTGGTTGAAGATGAATATGTGGTGCGTGAGGGCATCAAGAACAAGATCGACTGGGAGGGCAACGGCTATGAATTCGTAGGCGAGGCCGGTGACGGCGAGCAGGCCTACGCGCGCATCAAAAAGCTGTCCCCCGACATTGTGATCACGGATATCCGTATGCCCTTCATGGACGGACTGGAGCTGACCAGACTCATCAGGGAGAGTCTGCCCGATACCAGCGTCATCATACTCTCGGGCTTCGGCGAATTCGAATATGCAAAGGAAGGCATACAGCTCGGCGTTGCAGAATATCTTTTGAAGCCCATAAACAGTGACGATCTGACGGCTGCCATAAACCGTGTCAGGGACAAGGTGATCAACGACAGGCAGCAAAAGAGCCTCCTGCGCAAATACGAACTGGAGATGGGCGAGGGAAATCCCGGGGAGAGGAAGGAATTTTTCACCTATCTTGTCAGCGAGAATCCCAGGTTCACCGAGGTGATCGAAAAGGCAAAGGTCCTTTCCATGGACCTGACAGCCTCTGTCTATAATATGATCCTTTTCAAGGCCTACGCCACGAACCATGAATACGATGAGTATTCAAAGAGCGTGAACGCAGTCAATGAAAGCGTGTCATCCCTTGAGGGCAGGAACGACGGAAGGATACGAATTTTTGACAGGGGACTTGAGGGACAGGTGATACTGTGCATGGGTGACAGCGCGGAGGATCTGGAAAAACTCATGGAGGAGATCACAAGCGAACTTTCGGATATCTGCAAAACCTACGATAATGTCAGGTATTTCGGAGGTATAGGCTGCACCGTGGAGCGGGTGACGGAGCTTCGGACAACCTTCGGACGGGCAAGCCACGCCTTTGCCCATAGGTATCTGTCCGACAAAAACATGTTCCTGTGGGATACCGATATCGAAAACAGGGACGGCGCAGAGGAAAAGACGGATAATATAAGCCTGGGCGATCTGACCCCGGGAGGCTTTGACAAGGCCAGGATAGAGGTGTTTTTGAAGACCGGAAACCGGGAGGAGACAGAGATCTTCATTGATGAATTTCTGGATTCATCAGGGGTTGATATGATGCATTCCGATCTGATCAGACAATATCTTATTATGGATACGTTTTTCTGCGTGCAGAGATTTGTGGAGATGCTCGGAAAGGGTAAGGAAGAGATACCGGCGCTTGAATCCTCTGATGTGCTTGGTTTTGACAAAAAGCAGAGCCGGGACTACATCGTCAGTATAATAAACAAAGCCATAGAACTGCGCGAGGGTGTGTCGAACAGCCGACACAAGGGCGCGGTGGAGGAAGCCATCAGATATATGGAGGAAAATTTTGCCGACCCGGACCTGTCTTTGAACTCGGTGGCGGCCTACAGCAACTTCTCGCCCAATTATATGAGCATGGTCTTTGCCCAGGAGACGGGACAGACCTTTGTCAAATACCTCACCGATTTCAGGATGAACAAGGCAAAGGAACTGTTGCGATGCACGTCAAAGAGCGGATCGGACATCAGCTATGATGTGGGCTACAAGGATCCTCATTATTTTTCCTACCTTTTCAAGAGAACACAGGGCATGACCCCGACCCAGTACAGGAACGGTCATGTTCAGGATAATAAATGAAAAAGCTTCGAAAAAAGTGGGCGGAACTGCCCCTTGCCTCCAAGATCAGATTTTCATATTTGATAGTCATCCTGCCGCTTGTGGCCTTCACTTTGTTTTCGGTGGTCACTCTGCTGCGGCAGAACAAGCGCTATGACCAGGCGATAGAGTCTGCGGGCAGGGCCAGCCGGTTCAGTCTTGATTTCAAAAAGGATTTTGATTATGAGACCTATCTTGTGATAGTCGAAAGCAAGACCTATGAGGAATCAGAACTGGAAAACATGCTGAAGACCGCAACCGATGTCGTGGATGAGCTTGATAATGAGGGCAGTCTTGATTCGGACAACGAAGGCAGGCTTGAGGATATCAGGATGTACCTCAAAAACCTGGGAACCTATACACGAAGGATCCGCGACAACCTGCAGGAGGGTGACAAATACGAGGAAAACATCGAGATCTGGGAAAATGATGTCCAGATAGTCACGGGTCTTGTCAGGGAGACCATCATCCAGTTCATTTATTATGAGATACAGGATATGCAGAGGGTCCGTAACGAGGTCAACGGGTTCTATACAAAGGCGCTGACCATTTCCTTCATAGCGGCCATCTTCATCTTCATTTTGCTGATCCGCATAACCTATTCCATTTCAAGATCCATCACAAGCCCGGTATTGAAGCTGTCCCAGGTCACCGAAAAGGTGGCGGCGGGAGACCTGAATGTCCGTGCAAATCTTGATGCCGGTGCAGAGCTCGGGGTTTTAAGCCGCTCACTTGATGAGATGATCGAGAGGATCAACATGCTCATTGCTCAGGTACGTACCGAGCAGGAAAACCTGCGTGTGGCGGAACTTGAACTTTTGCAGGCACAGATCAATCCGCATTTTCTCTATAATACCCTCGATACCATTATCTGGCTTGCCGAGGCCGGAGATCAGAAAAAGGTGGTCAGCATGGTGGGAAGCCTGTCGGAATTTTTCAGGGCATCTCTCGGCCAGGGCCGGGATATCGTCACCATCGGCGATGAGATGAAGCATGTCATCTCCTACCTGCAGATACAGCAGGTCAGATACCAGGACATCCTCAGCTACAGCGTTGATGTGCCGGAGGAACTCTATGAATGCCGGATCCCGAAGATCACGATCCAGCCAATAGTGGAAAACGCCCTCTATCACGGGATCAAGAACAAGCGCGGCGGCGGAAGCATAAAGATCACCGGGGATACCGAAGGCAGCATCGTCTATCTGCATGTGGCAGATGACGGCATAGGCATGAAGGAGGAGCGCCTCCTGCAGATCAGGAGCAAGATAAACATCGGAGAAAAGACGGATAATGCAAACGATGCTTCAGGAAACAGGGAGGCGGCGGAAATATTCGGTCTCTATAACGTAAACGAGAGGATCAGGCTGAAATTCGGCGAGCGGTACGGTATCCACATAGATTCCGCCTACGGCGAAGGCACCACCGTCACCATATCCCTTCCCAGAATGTGACAGATGTGACAGGGGGACAGTCCCCCTGTCACATTAATTTTTTCCACCTTTATAATAAAAATTTCTACCGTTTTTATTATCACGGTAAAAATCCTAACCCTCAAAGGATTTTTGTTAATTTCCTTCTTTACAAAAATGGATTAGGATAGGAGCATCAAAGGAATGGTCCTTTGAAAAACTATTCTTTCATTTTAGGAGGATTATTTATGAAGAAGAAAGTATTGGCAGTATTGATGGCATCAGCAATGGCATTCGGCCTCATGGCATGCGGCAGCCAGGCAGCAGCACCTGCTCCCGAGCCTGCAGCAGAAGAGCCTGCAGCAGCAGAAGAGCCCGCAGCAGAGGAACCCGCAGCAGAGGAGCCTGCAGCAGAAGAGCCCGCAGCAGAGGCTGAGGCACCTGCAGCAGACAGCGGAGAGCTCATCAAAGTCGGTATCATCAACAACGACCCCAACGAGTCCGGATATCGTACAGCAAACGACAAGGATCTGAAGGCTACCTTCTCAAAGGAGAACGGATATGATGCTTCATTCGCATACAGCCTCAAGAACGATGAGCAGATCACTGCAGCTCAGAAGTTCATCCAGGACGGTGTTGATTATCTCCTGCTTTCAGCAGCTGATACATCAGGATGGGATTCAGTGCTCAAGGATGCACAGGATGCAGGAATCAACGTAATCCTTTTCGACCGTACGATCGATGCAGATCCCAGCCTCTATGCAGCTTCCATCGTTTCCGATATGGACAAGGAAGGCCAGACAGCAGTTGACTGGCTTGCAAGCCAGAACCTTGACGAGTACAACGTGATCCACATCCAGGGTGTTATGGGATCAGCAGCTCAGAAGGGACGTTCAGGCGCCCTTGATGCAAAGGTTGCAGCAGAGGACAACTGGAACATCGTTACACAGCAGACAGCTGAGTGGAATGCAGAGAATGCACAGCAGATCGTTCAGTCGGTTATCGACGCAGGAACAAAGTTCAACGTAATCTATGCAGAGAACGACGATATGGCAAAGGGTGCTGTAGCAGCTCTTGACAAGGCAAACATCTCTCACGGCGTAGGCAAGGACGTTATCGTAATGGGCTTTGACTGCAACAAGTGGGCACTTGAAGAGCTCCTTGCTCAGAACTGGAACTATGATGGACAGTGCAATCCTTTCCAGTCTAGCTATATCGACGAAATCATCAAGACTCTTGAGAGCGGCGGAACACTTTCAGAGAAGACTATCATCATGGATGAGAAGGGCTTCGATGCAAGCACAATCACTCAGGAAGATGTTGATAACTACGGTATCTGATTGATATAGGGATGAAAACTCGCAAGACATTCTGCTTGCAGAAAATGTCTTATGAGCTTGAAG
>CAMVDF010000012.1 GCA_947166195.1 uncultured Lachnospiraceae bacterium | reverse complement strand
AAGGACATTTTTCTCGGCGTCCACGCGGACAACCTCAAGATTCTGTACCGTAACCTTTTTGCTTCCCATATGACCGGGCATTCCCTTCCCCTTGAACACCCTGCTGGGTGAGGAGCAGGCGCCGTTTGAACCCTGATGACGATGGAATTTGGAACCGTGCTTCATGGGTCCTCTGTGCTGTCCGAGTCTCTTGATGGTACCCTGGAAACCTTTTCCCTTTGAGATCGCAGTTGCATCAACCTTGTCTCCAACCTCAAATATGTCTGCCTTTATCTCCTGCGCAGGCTGATAATCCGCACAGTTTTCAAATCTGAATTCCCTGACAAATTTCTTGCCTGTTGTCCCGGCTTTTTTGAAGTGTCCTGCTTCTGCCTTGTTCACTCCGTGCCTGTGTGCTATCTGAACCTTTCCGCCTTTATCCTTTGTGATGACCTTTTCCTTTGCATCCTTGAAACCTACCTGGATAGCTTCGTATCCGTCGTTTTCAATCGTCTTTACCTGTGTCACCACGCAGGGGCCCGCCTCAAGAACGGTTACCGGAACAAGCGTCCCGTCTTCACTGAAGATCTGGGTCATTCCGATCTTTGTTGCCAAAATCGCTTTTTTCATTTTTTCATCCTTTCTGCATTGGAACCAATTACGGTCATCGGAAGATCGTTCTCCTTCCTCCGGCCGGTCCGGTTCATACAAACTTCTTTACTTCTTTTCCTTCATCTTGATGTTGATGTAAACACCTGCCGGCATCTCGAGCCTGGAAAGAACATCCACTGTCTTCTGTGTGGGCGCGATGATATCGATGAGCCTCTTGTGGGTTCTCTGCTCGAACTGCTCACGGCTGTCCTTGTACTTGTGGACTGCCTTCAGAATGGTGATAACCTCTTTTTTGGTGGGAAGAGGTACAGGGCCGCTGACCTGTGAACCGTTCGTTTTGACCGTGTCGATGATCTTCTGTGCCGACTGGTCTACCAGCTGATGGTCATATGCCTTCAGCGTGATCCTCATTACCTGATTTGCCATAAAAAAAGTCGCCTCCTTTTCGCACTTTTCATATAATAAGTGAAAGCGCAACAAGCGGTGACTGTACACTTGCCCGTGTGTGTCCGATTTAGTTTCACCATCTCACACTCCGGTTGTTCTCTGTCCCATGACAGAACTTTTCAGTACAGTGACTTGTCGCCAGTATCTTGACTTGACATTCGCTCCACGAAAAACCCGCCGTTGACCTGTTTTTTTAGTCTCAGGCGGCAACCTCCGCTTCACAGCTATCAAGGTCACAGCGAATGTTATGATAACACTCGGATTTTTAAATTGCAAGCAAAATTTTTAAAAAAACCGGATTCTTTCCGGGGCGTTCTGTCCGTGTTTCTTCTATATGTATATATATTGTGGTCAAAAGCTCATACTGTACATCATGATGTGTTGGTTTTCTATTTTATTTTTTCATGTTACAATAGTGTCGCTATATAAATAGGTAGATACAGATTCTGTGAGGTAAATGCCATGCATTACAAACCAAGCGGTGTATGCTCCACCGGTATCGATATAGAAACAGAGGGCAGTATAATAAAAGAAGTCCGGTTCACAAACGGCTGCTCCGGAAATACCCAGGGCGTAGCCAGACTGATACAGGGAATGGATATAGATGAGGCCATCAAACGGCTTTCCGGGATCAAATGCGGACTCCGGCCCACAAGCTGTCCTGACCAGCTGGCAAAGGCACTGACCATGATCAAAAATGAGGCGGGCTGAACATTGAAAAAGATAATACTGACGGGCGGAGGAACTGCGGGGCATTGTCTCCCGAATATGGCACTCCTGCCTTTACTCAGAAAAGAAGGCTTTGATATCTCGTATATAGGATCGTATGCGGGCATAGAACGTTCCATTGCCGAAAAAAACGGCCTTCCTTATTATGGGATATCATCGGGAAAACTCCGCAGATATTTTGACCTGAAAAACTTTTCCGATCCTTTCAGAGTACTGAAGGGCTTTGGCGAATCCGTAAAGATAATGAAAGAACTGAAACCCGATCTGGTCTTTTCAAAAGGAGGCTATGTAGCGGTTCCCGTTGTAAAGGCCGCAAAAAAGCTCGGGATACCTGTCGTGATACATGAGAGCGATTTCACCCCCGGTCTGGCAAACAGGCTTTCGTATTCATCAGCATCAAAGATCTGCTGCTCATTCAGAAAGACTCTGGAAATGCTGCCAAAGGACAAAGGTGTATTTACCGGAACTCCCATCCGAAAAGAACTTCTTTCGGGAAACAGGGACAGGGCTCTTTGTTTTACAGATCTGGAATCAGGAAAAAAGCCGTTTCTGATGATCATCGGCGGCAGCCTGGGCGCAGCCAGAGTAAATGAAGTTGTCAGATCTGCTCTCCCGGAACTTTTGGAACGATTCCGGGTGATCCATCTGTGCGGAAAGGGAAAATCAGATCCGGATTTCGACAGGTTTGAAGGCTACAGGCAATATGAATATATAGATGAAGAACTGCCCGATCTGTATGCTCTTTCGGATCTGGTCATATCCAGAGCCGGAGCAAACGCGGTTTTTGAACTGCTTTCTCTCAAAAAGCCCAACATCCTCATCCCGCTGCCGGGCAAAAGTTCAAGGGGTGACCAGATATTAAATGCCGCTTCCTTTGCGGAGGCTTCCTATAGTTATGTGCTTCCCCAGGAGGAGCTGACAAAGGAAAGCCTCATACAGGCAGCTGATGAAGTGTACAAAAACAGGGACAGGTATATTTCAGCTATGGAAAAGGCTCCCGAACAGGATGCCGCATTAAGGATATGCAATATAATAAAGGAGATGGTCTGATGGACGAAAACTGTATTTTCTGCAAACTGAGCAATCATATCTTTGACACAAATATTATCTACGAAGATGATGATTTCACCGTGATACTGGATGTGGCTCCGGCAACAAAGGGACATGCCCTGATCCTGCCGAAGGAACACTATGCAGACATATATGAAATGCCTGAAGAGCTGACCGGAAAGGCCTTCCTGCTGGCAAAGAAAATGGCTGCAAAGCTTACCGACAGGCTTCACTGCGATGGATTCAACATAGTCCAGAACAACGGTGAGACTGCCGGACAGACTGTATTTCACTTTCACATCCACCTGATACCAAGATACAATGATGACGGACAAAGGATCGCGTGGAACCCTCTTGAAACCACAAATGAAGGCCTTGCGGCCCTGGCAAAGGAGATCGGATCATGAAGATCAATATATACTACGGCGGAAGAGGAATGGTGGGAGATCCCACCATCAGTGTCATAAACAGGATACAGTCTGTTCTGGAGGACCTGAATGTAAAGGTTTCCCGGTACAATCTTTTCGAGGAAAAACGGAATATCACAGCCCTTCCGAATACCATAAATGAGGCAGACGGGGTCGTTCTTGCCTGCACTGTTGAATGGCACGGAATCGGCGGATATATGCATGAGTTTCTGGATGCCTGCTGGCTGTACGGAAACAAAGAGCACATAGCGGAGGTCTATATGTGCCCTGTTGTGATGTCCACCACCTATGGAGAAAAAGAAGGAGCCCTTGATCTGATCCAGGCCTGGGAACTTCTGGGCGGCAGACAGATACCCGGGATCTGCGGATATGTGAAGGACAGCGTGGACTTTGAGCTGAACCAGACCTACATGGGACTCATCGAAAAAAAGACCGAAAACATATACCGCTCGATCTCACAGAAAACCGTATCTCTCCCTGCCTCAAACCAGATGATGAACCAGATGATCTCCGCTGCTCCATCCATTTCTCTCACACCTCAGGAAACGGAACAGCTTTCAAAATACGCTTCAGACGAAAACTATATCCAGACACAAAAGGAAGATATCCGGGAACTTGCCTCACATTTCAAGACACTTCTCGGAAACAACGGTATTTCCGATGAGGAAAGGATCGTAAAAGATCTCAAGGATCATTTCTCTCCGAAGGAGCCGGTGAATGCCGTATTCAAGCTGGTGATCGATGAGATCAAAAATCCTCTCATCATAGATGTAGCCGGCGACAAGCTGGATATCAAATACGGAAATGTCGAAAACCCTTCCATTGTATGCAAGCTTTCACTTGAAAGACTGAACTCCGTCATGTCCGGACACATGTCCTTTCAGAGAGCCTTCATGTCAGGCTACATGAAACTGAAAGGTGACCTAAAGATCCTCAGCCTGCTTGACAGCTGCTTTGATTTCTGAATATAAGTACGGTCCCCGCAAATCCCACACTGTCTCCGTCCTCAAGTGCAACTGTCTCATTGAGTTCCAGCCTTCTGCCATTTATGAAGGTTCCGTTGGTGGAATTCATATCGGACAGGAAATATCTTCCGTTTGTTTCCCTGATCGAGGCGTGTATGCGGCTCACGGAGCTGTTTTTTAATTCTCCGTTCACCCGATCTCCTTTTTTTCCGACTATAAAGGGATTCCTGTCTATGGAAAGGCAGATCTGTTTTCCGTTATCATTTCCCGCAAGAAACGGAGCAGAAAGAGACCCGTAACCCGGATTCAGCAGAGTAGTCTTTTCATCATCGGATGTTTCCCTGTTCATGTCCTCATATTCCATTCTTTCCTTGCAGATGTCCGGATTCTGTGCCTTTTTTTCGACAGTCTCCTGCCATTGTTTTCTTTCATCCTCCTTTTTTCCGGCTAAACGGCGGTTATATATGAATATCACGGAGGTGACAGCTGCACCGAAAAGGAGCGCTATGATACAGCCGGCTGTCATATATTCTCCCTCATTCATATGTATGAAGGGTATCATCCGGGGGTTGAACACAAGCAGGAGATAGAAAAGCGCTGCCGCCACAATCAGTCCCAGACATATCCCCGCAACCTTCAGCAGACCCCTGTCTTTTTCTTTTTCGGGATCATCCTTCAGAAAATAATCCAGCTGTGACATGTCTTCCTCAGTTTCCCAGTAATCAAAACTCTGCTGCTTTTCTTCGGGCTTTGTTTCCGAAACATCATCGTACTCCGGTTCTTCCCTCGTTTTTTCCGGCTTCCCGGCGATCAGCGCAGCGGGAGATATAACTCCGTCTGTGACGCTTTCATAATAATCATATGCCAGTCTTCCCGCCAGAGGGTCATTTCTGTCCGAATGGTCGATCAGAAATCCGGCAAGGGTCAGTGCCTCCTCCTCCTTTCCTCCTGACCTTGAGGACGGGAAAAACACAAATTCCGGTGTTATGGTATCTATATCCACATATATGAGTTCCGGATCAAGGATCAGGCCTTCCGCGGGCAAAAGGTACTGCTCCAGCTCATTGAATACCCTGACCATTCCCCGAAAGAAATTTGTCAGTTCCTCTCCGGACATATATCTTCCTTCATACAGCCTGCCCAGACTCTGCTTTGATCTGATGTCATAATAATAGAATATCTCCTCATTGATGAAATGCAGGTTCATTCGAAGAAGTCCGTTTATATTATTCCTTATGACCATTTTTTCGTTATTGACATTTATGGGTCCTTTTTCCTTTTTTATAATCATGTAATTATGGTTTGCATCGTTTTTGTATCTGATATCCATTTGGTCTCCTCCGGGATCATTTGTCTGTCCCTGTCATTTTTTCAACAACCCTGCACTGCCTGATGAATTTCACGGGATCCTTTCTCTTTGCACAGCCTTTGCCCGAAACCTTTATCCCGTCGCTTCCGTAAATATCCATGAACAGGACTCCCGCCGGGATCTTCAAGGTCCCTTCATACCTTACCTGTACCTCGGAGCCTGATATATCAATGGAATGCGTCACATCCGATGTTGCAAGCACAGTCCTGTTCATCAGTTCGTTTGCCGCTCTCTCGGCAGTTCCCATCACGGCATTGTCTCCGGTCTTTACCCTGCTTGCCCGGAGAGCTGCCTGATAAGCCGACTGGTTCATGACACATCTGTCATGAAAGAAAAAGGACATATACATGATGAAGACGATCACCGAAAGTATGAAAGGAAAAAGAAGCGACGCCTCAACTGTATAGGATCCTTCAAATCTGATCTTTTTCATAGAAACCTCCCTGCCGTCATCCTGATCAAAAATGACGCAAACACAAACGGAACAAAAGCAAACCTCGTTTTTCTGTTTCCCCTTTTTGTCAAAAGAAATATGACCGAAAACAATGCTGAAAGAAGCATGGCTGTCATAATGAGAAACGCATTTTGTCTGCCACCGAGATACAATCCCGTGACAGTCATCAGCAATCCGTCTCCAAGCCCTATCTTTCCTTCGGTGATCAGGCTCAAAGCCACAAAAGTCAGGCCGATGATGATACCCGCCGCCTCCTCAAAAAGACCCACCGGCACGGTCACCGTGTACAAAATCACGGCAATTATCCCAAAAACCGCAAGCACTGCCGGCTTCACTTCTCTGGATCTGATATCTGTCACGGAACTGATGAAAAGAAATAAACCCAAAAAAATATCTGTCAACATGATCAGTTACAGTCCCTGCACGGACTCCTCCCTCCTGCTTTGCTTATGGGAATGCTCTTTATGGTCCTTTTCAGGGCATGACAGGAAAGAGTCCCATGATACCTGTTTCCGTCGTCTGTGATATAGACCACTCCCGAGGTGATCCCCCCTGCACACGAACACGGATAGTACCTCGATCCGTCATTGGCTCTCCTGTCTTTTACCAGTTCGACCGTGGATGTCATGATGTTCAGCTTCAGGTGCCTGCAGGAAAGACTGCTGTGATACACGGTCCCGGTTTCCGTGATATAGACTGTCCTTTCCTTTTCCCTGCCGTCTTCAGAGCCTCTCCCGGTGTTGTCATATCCCGTGAAAGCCCTGACCCTTGCAGCATCTGTCACCGGTATCGAAAGAAACCCCAAAAAGTTATATGGTGTTCCGATACGGTAATCAGCTGTCAGATCGATCATCTCGTTTTTGTCCAGCACGGATGACCGCAGAAAGGAGATCCCTGATGCCCCGTTCACCACAGGGGATCCTTCCATGAATCCGTTTCCGATACGGGAAAGAGCTGATGCTCTTGCGGCGGTCAGACTTACTGCCTTTCCGACTATCCCTCCCCTTGATATTCCCCTGCTGTACGCATATGCATATTCCGAATACTCGGTTGCAGTCTCACAAAGAGCGGCAGACATAACGGATGAAAAGTTTACCGCTTCTATCAGATATATCACCGACAGCATTGCAAACATAAAAATAGGCAGGACCATGGCGCATTCCACGGTCAGACTTGCGGCAAAGGAGGTATTGTTTTTTGTTTGAAAGGAGGGATTAAATGGTTGTCTTTTTTTCAATTCCACGTCTGTTATTCCAATCTGTTTCTTCTAATTTATTCTTTTGTATTCCACATCTGATACTTCATTTTTCCTTTGCCGCAGCCTGTTCCGGATCAGATCCATCGAGGTATGGATCCGATGCGGATCAATAATCGGGAAGATAGCTTTGCTGCCTCCTGATGCCAAACTCGTATCCTCCCCTTCCCCTGAATACGGCATATGCATCAACATATTCGGCACAGTCATCTATCCGGAAAGTGCGGTTCCCTTCCGTCAGTCTCAGGTTCATCTCCACCACATCCATCATCCTCATCACCTTGTCATTTTTGTTCATAAGGAGCAGAAAAACTCTCAGGTAATCATCATAGGAAAAACCCGTTCCCTTCTGTCCTGTAGGCTTTGCATTCGCCTTTATGGAAATGAGTCCGTAGAGAGGCATTTTCCAGTCCTCATCCGTTTTTTTCAAAGGCACTCTTTCTCCCGCAAGAAGCCTGACAACATCATTGACGCACTCTCCGTAAGCCCATGCAAGCAGGATCAGATCTGCCAGAGCCTTTGATGCGTCGGGCGGAACCCCAATGAAACCTGCTATCACCTCCACCACCGCCTCGACGGGCTCTCTTTTTTCTTTGCAGTTCATGATATATACCGCACAGGCTGCATATCTGACAGCCAGAAGCTTTTCAACCACCTGCCTGAAATTTGCCATATCCGTATTTTTCCCCTGCAGGATATATTCGGTTTCATATGAGGCTGCTTCATGCCCTTCATCTGACAGATAATCCGTGCATCTGTTCATGATGTATTCATCAAAAAGGATCTCATTTTTCATCGAATCGGGATCTTCTTTTACTGCCTTTATCCCGGATCCCGTATTCAATTGTCTGTGGGAAGCAAGTTCAGATACCGCGATATGTTTCACCGACACACCTGAGGTATCCATGATAAAATCCAGGATCCCGGGCTTTTCATCAAACACCCCGGCCGCCGGATTCTGGGGTATCCTGTAATCGATACCGGCAAGTTTTTCTTCAAGCTCTGCCTGCTTTGCATCCATGTCTTCATTTTCATAATCCGCACTTTTGTAATCACCTGTGTCCTTTTTTGCTTTTTCCACCAGATCGTTCAGCGCGGACAGACCGTACATATCCTTTACGGCCTCTATCGCCTGTCTCTTGAATACCCTGCCGGTGCTGTCGGAAGCATAGGATACATCCCGAATCTCCTCATCTTTCAGACTCATATCAAAGAAATCTCCCTTCAGGATGAAAGAGCCCTTTGATGTATCACAGTTTTCTTCCAGGTAATCTTTCAGATGGGCCGATATCCGGTCCATTCCGGAATCGGAAGTACCATAGGAGGTGTCGATGAAATACAGGTCATATCTGCTTAGGAGCATTCTGTTGTATTCGGCAAATATTGAATCCATCCCCATATCCATTATCATTTCCGTCTTCATTCTTTCACCATGGTAGATCGCACTTTCAAGTACAGCCATGATAAGTGATAATATGAGTGTCAATATAAGGCTCAAAAATACCGTTATAGTTCCCCTGTATTTCATCTTTCTCCTTCCGGTCTTTCTACTTTCCTACTTCATTGCTCTTTTGGGTAATGGTTTTGAAGATGTTATTTACGATAGTTGTAAGCTGTTCCTTGAAGATCAGGACCAGTCCGATGAGAACCACCAGGATCAGGATCATTTCTACCGTGCCTATACCGTCTTCCTCTGTGAGAAAATCTCTGATTCCCATACCTTTTCCTCCTTTCCCGAAATATTTATTCCACGGACCGCTTTATTCGAAAAAAGCGGTCACGGAACATCAAAATCCGAATGACAGAAAGGCCGGTACTATGACAATTATCATTACCACCGAAAGCATCATGGCCATTGGTCCGAGGAGCTTTGTTCCCGCTTCCTCTCCAAGTCTTCTTGCCATCGCCTTCCTGTCCTCAAATGCCTCTTTCACCTCTGATTCCATCTCTCTCAAAAGCTCACCGCTTCCTTTTTTTATGTTCTGTGAAAGCATTGCACCGAGTTTGACATATCGTTTCAGCGCACATCTTTTCCCAAAATCAAGATATGCTTCATATTCAGGCATTCCGCTTTTCATGCGGTTTACTGTTATCATCATCTCTTCATATGCATAGGACATTTTGTCCCCATGGGTTTTCATACAGTCCGATACCGTTTTTTCAAATGCCGCCCTGACCGTCAGGCCTGCGCCCAAAAGGAGAGTAAGCCTGCTGACTATTTCCGGATAATCGATCAACATCTCCTTTTCTCTTTTTTTCACTTCTTTGTCCAGATCGGAATCCTTTCCAAAGTAGACTGCCGCTGCCGCCAGAACCGCTATGATCAGAATATACAGAGACCTCTTTGACAGACTTGTCCTGTACGTTATCTTTCTGCCGTCTGCTTCGTCAGGGAGCAGCTGTCTGTTACAGGAGATCGTCAACTCGTCATACTTTTTTATCTTTCTTTCGATGTCACCTTCAAGCTTTTTTTCCGGATCCTCCACTCTTGGAAAAACATTGATATAGAAAACAAATTCTTCCTTCAGATCTTCATATGTCATTACTGCCGTGAGGCTTACCGGTTCCCCTTCCATGTTTTCAAAATCAGTCTGTATCTTTCCGTTTCCATCCAGGACCGTATAATCACTGATCCTCCACTCGATATCAAAGGGATATCCCTCGAGAACTGAGACCAGGTTCAGGTCATGATCTATGTGGTCGGGATCCCGGTTTTCACCCAGAATGCTTTTGCATAGCACATCTTCCGCTTCATCTAAAAGTTTCTCTGCTTCATCTTTTGTATAATGTCTTTCGGATACCGTGATGCTCCTGTTTTTCATATACAGCTCATCATCCGCATAGATATCAAGATTTACCGTCTTTTCTCCTTCTCCGCTCCCGTTTCTTTCAAGAACATTTCCGTCTATGAAATGCATACTGTTCAGATCTGCTATCCATACCAGAAGAGAGATGACCATACCGGCAAAGACAAAGACCAGTACGGTTGAAAGCTTTTTTATATAGTATTCTTCCGTAAGCTTTCCCGCGCTCCCGGCCGGATTCAGGAGCATCTGCTTTTGTCTGATCTGATCCATTTCCGATGGTTTTCTCAGACTCAGTATCTTTTTTGCAAGAAGTTCAAAAATGTTTTTCAAAATATCAGACCTCTATCTTTGTAATCTTTTCAGCAAGAACAAAACCTGTGATATATATGCAAAGACACACAGTCATGACCGCTGCACCGGTGATGTTGTGATAAAGAACATCGAGAAAACCGTCAGATGTGACACCGAGATATCCGATTATCGCAAACGGGATTATCTCCATTATCCTCTGTTCATATTTTCTTGAACTCAGGATGGTATCTATTTCTCTCTTTACATCCATCTTGTCGCTTATATTGGATGCGGCCCTTTTTATGATCTTTGTCATGTCTCCTCCGGTCCTTTTGCAAGTGGCAAAGACATCGGCAAAATCTCTGATATCCTCTATGCCGCTCCTTGTGGCCAGATCTCCTGTTATCGCTTCTATGGCTTCATTGTTTTTCAGTCTTTTTGCTATCCTCCTGTATTCCACGGTTATCACGGCATCGCTTCCAAACATATCTTCCATATCCGAATATGCTTCAAGAAAAGCATTTTCAACAGAGTATCCCGCATTCAGCGCATTGCTCACTGACAGTATGCTCTCCCTGAACTGATAGGAAAAATCCCTTTTCCTCCTGTCGGATATCATTTTCATCCTGTATTTTGCATAGAAGGGAAAAGCCGGCAAAAGTATCAGAAAGGGTATGATACTCCTGTAAAACACAAACGCTATGACGGCATCTATCGCCAGATATTCCGCAGCAGTCATTATTTTTTCCTTATTATCCGAATCCTTTTTTCTGAAGCTTTTCAATGTTTTTCAGTTCTCCTGTTTTTTTCAGTATCCCTTCCACCTTTTTTCCGTTTCTGTCACCTGTTTCGATAAACCGGTAGATCGGTTCTATCATTATCTCCGAGTCCTTCATGCCCGTTATCTCGCATATTTCCAGAACCTTTCTGGTCCTGTCCCGAAGCCTCCCCAGATGGATGATAATATCCACGGCCGATGCTATCTGCCTCCTGATGGCACTTAACGGAAGATCCATGGCCATGAGCACCATTGTCTCTATTCTGGTGAGCATATCCTTTGCACTGTTTGCATGACCGGTGGAAAGAGATCCGTCATGTCCCGTATTCGCCGCACTCAGAAAATCCAGTGCCGCTCCGTCCCTGATCTCTCCGACAACGATCCTGTCAGGCCTCATTCGCAGTGAAGATTTGATCAGATCCCGGATACTGATGCTGCATGCTCCTTCAACATTGGCATTTCTGGTCTCCATCCTCACCAGATTTTCCACACCCTTTATCTGAAGCTCCGCCGAATCCTCGATGGTGATCACTCTCTCATCTGACGGGATAAACTCTGACATGGCGTTTAAAAATGTTGTTTTTCCCGAGCCTGTCCCCCCTGAGACAAAGATGTTGTACCCGCTTATCACCAGTTTTCTGATGAATTCAACAGCTTCCTTTGTCACAGATCCGAAATTGATCAGATCCGCCATCCTGATCGGATCATCCGGAAATCTTCTGATCGTTAATATTGGCCCGTTCAGGGCAACCGGATTCATCACAACATTTACTCTTGAGCCGTTTTCAAGCCTGGCATCGACTATAGGTGAGGCCTCATTCACCACCCGGTTGCTCTTTGCCACAATCTGCTGTATGACATCCTTCAGCTTTTCGATATTTTCAAACCTCTTGTCCCACCTCAGGAGCCTTCCGTCCTTTTCAATGAATACAGCTTCCGTTCCGTTCACCATGATCTCCGTAACCGACGGATCCGATATCAGTTCCTCAAGTATCCCCAGTCTCCTGACCTCAAAAAAAAGCTGTCTTTGAAGAAGCGATGCTTCCTTCAGAGATATATAGGAGTCCTTCTTCATCTTTGTGATCTCGTCAGAGATGATGTCCTTTATCTCTTCATCACTGACATCCCTCGACAGATCTATGTCTGCGATTATCTTTTCCTTCAGCAGGGAAAACCTGTCTTCCCTCTCATCCATATCTCACAGGATCCTTTCTACATATTTTCCAAGCTCACAGTTTCTCAGGTCACAGGAAACGGAGGGCAGATTTTCAAAAAAGGGAAGCTTCAGTTTTTCCACGGAGGCAAGAACATCCTCGTATCCGCTTATATGAAGCAGGGCTTCAAACTGATTCATCTTTGCCTTTGATATCAGGTCCTGTCTGGTCGGCATGAAGATACGGCTGCTTTTTTTCAGTACATCAAACAAACCGTTGATATGATCTCCGCAGTCAAAGACTATATTCGCGTATCCGCTTCTTCCCGCTTCCTCTATAAGCCTGATCCACAGCTCACCTTCCACACTGCTGATATCCTCGCCTATCATTGCAGGAGGTATATAATCAAAACCTTCCGATGTATCCACCGTGCTCTGAAGTCTCAGCCTGAAATTTGAACCGCTTCCCTTCATATAGAGAAGCAGGTCCGAAAGATCCTCCTCATATTTTTTCATGAAAAGCTGGTTGAAACCGGAACAGGGCTCCGAATTTATGAAAAGAGTCCTTCCCCTGTCGCTGAGGAGCTGACTGATACATATCGCAAGGGTGGTTTTCAGGGACCTGGAAACAGGAGAAAAAACTGTATAGAGCTCACTCTTTCCGGTAAAGGAGGATATGTTTTTTCTTTCACTGCTTTCCGCACATTCTTTTAATATCTCCTTTATGATGCTGTCTGCATTTCTGAACCGGTCTATCTTTCTGACATATCCGCTATCCTCACAAAACCCGTCCTCCTCTCCCAAAAGAAATATCTTTTCCGCCTTCAGCCTTGCTATATCCGGATCATAGAGTCCGGAATCTATCAGGAGAACCGATATATGCCTTTCAAGGCCAAAGCTTAAAAGAGAATCCTTTTCCGTAAAGGAGTGACACTCAAAAAGATTGTTATATCTTTCAAGATAGTAATTGTTGAATTTTTCGATGAACTCTTTGTCTTCATCTGCTATGGCAAATATCTCATTATCCATTAAAACCTCCCTGAAAGAACAGGATCGACGGGATGACACCCAGAAAAACCGGAACCGCAAAGGGTATTTCCACCTGAAGAAGCTTTCTTTTTTCGGCAGCACCCACCGCGACGATGAAAAAAAGTGAAAGGGCCAGTATTGCAGGCAGACAGTAAAGTAGCATGTCAAGACCCAGATAAAAACCTGTCAGCATCATCAGCTTGACATCTCCCGCACCGCAAAATCCCAGCCGGTAAAGGGGAAAAAGTATGAGAAAAGGTACTGCAAAACCTATGGCTGCTTCTTTTGAAAAAAAGAGGACCACCCCCAGGATCAGACCTGCAAATATGACATTATTTCTTATCCTGTTTGTCATCACATCAGTGACAGCAGAAACAAACAGAAAGACAAGTATCAGATGATATTTGATGTTCATTGAGATATTTCCTGAATTAATACGGGACTTCTTTTCTGATCTTTTATGAATTTAACGAAGGCTGATACGATACAGCCTCAAGATAGGACGATTATAACCACAGGATCAGGTCCTGTAAACAGTTTTTTCGTATTTTAGCTTTATTTGTGCAAAGCTCACAGTGCAGATAAAGGACGAATGATAAACTTGAATATCCTGTTGCCTTTTTCCGAAAACTTCTGCTCATATTCCGTCATTATATTGTCTTTCATGGCTTCACTGTCAGCGTGAAGATCTCTTGTACAGTAAAGCAGCTCATAACCGGCCTTTTCATATTCTTCAAGTCCGAACTCAAAAAGGTCCTTATTATCCGTCTTGAACTCAATGACGGCATCCTTTTTCAGATACTCTCTAAACAGTACAAGAAACCTCTCCGACACAAGACGCCTTTTTGCATGTCTCTTTTTCGGCCAGGGATCGGAAAAATTCAGATAAAGTCTGTCGATCGATCCGGGAAGGAGATAATCCTTTATATCAAGGGCATCACACCTGATGAACCTGACATTATCAGGTCTGTCCTCTGTCATTTCATCAAGTCTTCTGGTAGCCTTGATCATTACGCTTTCATACATCTCGATCCCGACAAAACAGATGTCGGGATACCTTTTTGCATTGTCGATGATAAATCTGCCCTTTCCCATGCCGATCTCAACATACAGGGGAGTCTTTATATATTTTTGTACTTCCTCCCGGTCATGAAGGACAAAAGGGCTTTTAGCCACCTCTTCCTCACAGCCGGGTATATGCTTTAACCTCATTTTGTGTTAATATCCTCATATATGTAATGACTTTTTCGGAATCAGAAAGAATCCATCTGATCCGTACATCAGTATAACAGGAAACAGCATTTTGAAGAAACTATTTGTTTTTATTATCATACTTTTTTTGATCGCAGGGAATATACCTGTAACTGTATTTGCAGACGAGGCCTCCTCGGAGGATGAAGCACCGGCACAAACGGCTCCTTCCCCCGCCGAGTTTTATTTTTCTCCGGGCTGCGGCTGGCCCGAGGCTCCTGATATCGCACCGGAGGGAGCGGTTCTCATGGATGCCGAAAGCGGCGCGGTTCTTTACGGGAAAAATATGAACAAGACCTATTATCCCGCAAGCATCACAAAGATCATGACCTGTCTCCTTGCTTTGGAAAACTCCTCCCTTGATGAGATGGTGGAGTTTTCATCAAATGCTGTTTTCGGCATAGACAGAGGCTCGTCAAATGTCGGAATGGATGTGGGACAGTCCATTACCATGGAAGAGGCGATCTACTGCATCATGCTGGCCTCGGCAAATGAGGTCGCCGCAGCTGTAGCGGAGCATATCAGCGGATCTGTCGACAGCTTTGCCGAACTGATGAACGAAAGGGCAAAGCAGCTCGGCTGCAAAAATACTCATTTTGTAAATGCCAACGGCCTTCCAAATGAGGACCATTACACTACGCCCTATGACATGGCCCTGATCGCAAGGGCCTTCAACAGCAGTGACACTCTGCGGCGTATAGCGGGCACGGCCAACTATGAGATCAAAGCAACTCCCACGCAGCCTGATACTTTTCTGATGCCGAATCACCACAAGATGTATCCTAACAAGGATTATGCTTATGAGCCGGTCACCTGGGGAAAGACAGGATATACCGTTGCTGCGGGAAACACACTTGTGACCTGTGCCAGAAACAACGGTCTGGATCTCATCTGCGTTGTCATGAAATCAGAGAATCCCGATCACTATACCGATACGCGAAAGCTTTTTGAATACGGCTTCAACAATTTCAAAAAGGTCAATGTGGCAGAATATGAAAAATCATATGATCTGGGTTGTGCGGATTTTTTTGCCACCGGCAGCAGTATTTTCGGAGATACCGATAATGTCATTTCCATAGATTCCTCGGGAAAAATGATCCTTCCCATAGATCTGCCGTTTGAAAGACTGACTTCAAAGATTATCTATGTTGATGATGTTCCCGGAAGGATCGCCACCGTTAATTACAGTTTTGACGGAAACTATGTGGGGAATGCCAGGATCAATGTGGCAGACAGCCGGGTCACAACCTTTATGTTCGGTGCTCCTGTTTCGGATAATAAAACCGGAAAAGAAAAAGACATCTTTAACATGAAGGATAATGTGACCTATGTCAATGTAAAAAAGATCCTGTTCATCGCAGGGATAGCGGCAGGCAGCATTATCATTATTTTTGCCGCCGCTGCATTTTTCAAGAGCTATAATTTCTCCGGCAGACGAAGAAGAGATATCAAAAAAAGGAACAGCAGGTATCATTCGGAATTTGATAAATTCCATTTTTAAGGTATTTGAACAGCAGAATGAAAAAATATATCGTTTTTGATCTGGAGTGGAACCAGGCCGGAAAATCCGGTGAATTAAAAGATATGCCCTTTGAGATCATAGAGATAGGGGCAGTAATGCTGGATGAGGAAAAGACAGAACTCTCCTCCTTTTCAAGACTGATAAAACCAAAGGAATACCTCGTGATGCACCATATGAACCAGGAGATCAGCCATATCCGGATGGAGGATCTCACCTTTGAGGATGATTTTCAGACCGTCTGTGAGGATTTTCTGAACTGGTGCAAAACGGATGACGAGACCGTATTCTGTACCTGGGGAAGTATGGATCTGACGGAGCTGCAAAAAAACATCCGTCACTTCAACATGCCGCCTCTAGCAGACGGTCCGATTCCCTATCTGGATATCCAGAAGCTTTTTTCCATATTCAAGCATGAACCCGGCCACAGGGTATCCCTGGAATTTGCCGTAAACGATCTGGATATTGAGAAAAAAAGACCGTTTCACCGCGCATTGAACGATGTATACTACACTGTAGAAGTATTCAAACGGATCTCATCCGCTGCTCTTGAAAAAAAGATCTCCTTTGATCTTTTCAATCCGCCAAAGTCAAAGGAAGAAGAGATCCTTATATTTTTTGATACTTATTCCAAGTATGTTTCCCGCGGATTTGCTATAATGGAGGAAGCAAAAAGAAACAGCAGTCTTTGGGATGTCAGCTGCTATATCTGCAGGAAGAAACCAAAGGTGCTGCTAAACTGGTTTGAGGGAAGCGCAAAATCCTATCTGTGTCTTTGCAACTGTCCGGAACACGGACTGCTCCGGTCGATAGTCAGATTCAAAAAATCCGAAAATGGCGGGATTTACGCGACCAGGATTACTCATTCCGTTTCGGATGATGACGCCAGTCTCATATACGCAAAATACGAAAAAAAATCATAGCTCTTTTTGAGGAAAAAACATGATCAAAAAAATCAAAAGCCTTTTAAATGATCCGGATCTGGATTTTCAAAGTAAATCATTTGTCGTACTTTCTTCCATAGCGCTGATAGGGTTATTCTCCGCGCTGATATCCGGATTTCTCCTGGGACAGTCTCTCATGGCAAACCTTTCTGTCCTCATAGAATGTCTGCTGTTTACCGGGATCTTTTTGTGGGCGGTTTATCGGAACAGGATAAAAACAGCTATGATACTGATCTCATTTTTTCTGGTCTTTGTTTTTCTCCCTTCTGCATTTTTTTCCAGCGGAGGCGCTGCAGGCGGCACTCCGGTGTGGTTTATGTTTTCCTCTCTTTTCATAATAATGACCCTTTCCGGAAAACCGAAGATCATTTTCCTGATATCTGACGTTATCATAGTTTCCGTATGCTGGTGGATAGGGTATACACATCCCGAAACTGTTACGGAGTTTACCAGGACCGAAGCATACTTTGATTCCTATCTGACTCTTTTGATCGTGATCATCGTGATGACTCTCCTGATAAGCTATCAGGCTCTCCTGTTCCGTAGAGAAAACGACCGTGTCAACAAACAGAAAAAGGAGATTGAGGAATTAAGCCTCTCTCAAAAGAGATTTTTTTCCAGCATGAGTCATGAGATCAGAACTCCCATAAATACCATTCTGGGTCTGAACGAGGTTATCCTCCGTCAGGAAGGGTTGTCAGATGAGATCAAAACAGATGCCGGCAATATCCAGGGCGCCGGCAAAATGCTCCTTGCCATAATAAATGATATCCTCGATTTTTCCAAGATGGAAGCCGGAAGGATGGATATCGTACCGGTGGACTACAGGATCAAAGACATGCTTTCAGATATAGCAAACATGATCGATCTGAGGGCAAGGGAAAAAGGACTGTCCTTCGAAGTAAATCTGGACCCGGATACTCCTTCCGTATTATGGGGCGATGAGATCCGGATCAAGCAGATCATCATCAATCTTTTGAACAATGCAGTGAAATATACATCTTCAGGCACCGTCCGACTTGAGCTTCAGTCGGAAAATGCCGGCGATAACCGGGTCGAACTTATTATCTGCGTGTCAGATACCGGTATAGGGATCAGACAGGAAGTGATCCCGACTCTTTTTGACGCATTCAAAAGAGCTGATCAGGAACGAAACAGATATATAGAAGGAACGGGCCTCGGACTTTCAATTGTCAAACAGCTTGTGGATCTGATGGGCGGGGAAGTCAGCGTTGAAAGTGTCTATGGTGAAGGCACGACCTTTACGGTACAGCTGGTCCAGAGGATAGTCGATCCGAAGCCGGTGGGAGAGGTCGATATCACGGACCGCGAGGTCATGCAGCCTAAATTCAATAATATGTTTACAGCACCCGAAGCCAGCCTGCTGATAGTTGACGACAGCAAGATGAACCTGATAGTGGAGGAAAAGCTTCTCCGGGGAACCCAGATAATGGTTGATACAGCTGTAAGCGGAGCTGATGCACTGGAACTGACGCGGAAAAAGAGATATGATGTCATCCTCATGGATCATTTCATGCCAAAAATGGACGGTCTGGAGTGCTTTGAAAAGATCAGAAGCCAGATCGACGGCAAATGCACAGATATCCCGATCGTGGTTCTGACGGCAAACGCCGAAGCGGAAAACAGGGAAATGTATGAAAAAGCCGGATTTGACGGCTATATCATAAAGCCCGTGTCCGGAAGTACCCTCAGAGAAGCCCTCATCAGATATCTTCCAAAAGACAAGATAAAATAGGCATGCCTGGCCGCCGGCTCATTGTTTCACGCATACCGTGCCTGCTACATGGCAGACCGCAAATGCCGCGACATCCACGGCCACGATCGTTGATCCTACCGGTGTTCCTGCCAGTATGGAAATAATGATCCCCGAAAAAGCACATATCACGGAAATAATAGCTGAGCATATCGTGACTGACCTGAAATTCCGAAAGATCCGCATGGCGGACAGCGCCGGAAAAATAACCAGCGCGGAGATCAAAAGTGATCCAACAAGGTTCATTGCAAGAACTATGATGACCGCTATAATGATCGCTATCAGCAGATTGTACCCGTTCGCGTTCGTTCCCACTGCTTTTGAGAAATTCTCGTCAAAAGTCACCGCAAATATCCTGTTGTAAAACAAAATAAAGATCAACACAACAGCAATCGACAACACCGTACACAACCATACTTCCTTCTGTGTGAGAGTAAGGATGGAAGTGGATCCAAACAGTGTACTGCACACATCACCGGACAGATTTGACGAGGTTGAAAAGATATTCATAATGAGATATCCAAACGCCAATGCGGCCACTGAGATCATGGCGATCGCCGCATCTCCTTTGATCTTTGCATTCTGCCCTGTCCTCAAAAGCAAAACCGCACTGATGACCGTCAGCGGCAATACCAGCAGCATATCATTTGTCAGATTCAGTACTGATGCGATCGCCATTGCACCGAATGCCACATGGGAAAGACCATCACCAATGAAAGAAAATCTTTTCAGTACAAGTGTAACCCCGAGCAATGAGGAACAGAGTGCGATCAAAACCCCGACGATCACGGCATACCGTACAAACGGATATTGAAAATACAACCCGAGTTTATCGAACATTACCTCATTCCCTCCATTTCACTCCGGAAAAGTTTTCCTGCATCACTCTCCAGATATTCTTCCCTGGTACCATAAAAAATCTCTGTTCCGATATGGAGGATATGGCTTGCATAACGAACGGCAGCAGCAATATCATGAGAGATCATAATAATGGTGATGCCTTCCTGATTCAACATGGCGATCAATTCATACATCTCGGAAGTTACCTTTGGGTCAAGCCCCGCCACCGGCTCGTCAAGAAGCAGTACTTTCTGTGTTGCACACAAAGCTCTGGCAAGAAGTACCCTCTGCTGCTGTCCTCCGGACAGTTCACGATAACAGTGATCTTTGAGCGGCAGTATCCCCAAGCGGTCCATATTGGTCGCGGCAAGCTGCTTTTCTGCTTTGTTATAATATGGTCGAAGGCCGCATCGTCCCTGACATCCGGAGAGAACTATCTCCTTCACGGATGCCGGAAAATCCTTTTGTACGATGGTCTGCTGCGGAAGATAACCGATCTCATTTTTTTTCAGCCCGTCACCCATCAGGATCTGTCCACTGACCGGCTGCTGAAGCCGGAGCAGGGTTTTCATAAGCGTTGTCTTTCCTGATCCGTTTTCCCCCACGATGCACAGATAATCCCCTTCATTTACTGAAAGATTCAGATTCTCCACGAAAGCGTGTGAATCATATCCAAGGGACAGATTTTGAATGGTGATCAAAGCCATAGCTTTCTCCTGTTTCAATGTATACAAAAAGACGGAAAAGATCTTCCTTGTTCACCGTCTCATTTTTTTACTGATATTTTGAGGATCAGATACACTGTTCACAAAGTCCATAGAACACGGTACGCATCGGATCCATTTTGAACTGATGCTCGGAAAACAGATGTACCTGGATTTCTTTCAGTTCATCACAGTGAAGGTGGATCAGCTTCCCGCATTTCTCACATTTACAGTGAAAACAGATTTCCGGATCCGCATGACTGTCCGTTCCGACATATTCAAAGCATGCCGGACTGTTTCCGTCTATGATGTATTTGTTAATGATTCCTTCGGCGACAAGACTCTCCAGTTGGCGATAGACCGTGGACTGCCCGATATTCGCCCCCTGTTTTTTTAAATATTCACATACATCGCCGGCAGTGATATGAACACCCGGAACTGATTCAAGATAATCAAGCAGGATTTCCCTTTGTTTTGTTTTGTACTTTGACCGTGGATTCATAAGAAACCTCCCCGCACGAATATGGGAATCATTCCCGATTATAATTACGGCGGGGAGGTTTGTCAATAGATTATCAAGACCTTATGCTTTCTGGTGATTAAGAATGATCTCGAGCTGATCGTTCATTTCATTGACTGTATGTTTCCAATAAAGATAATTGCACAGCCATATGATCGTATAAATGATCACATATATGACCATAGCGATCGCAAATTCCGCATTCCATGTAAACCATTTCATCGGAAGCTCAATGAGCAGTATCGTGGCAAGGGTTATCGTGGCATGAACCACCGTTGACTTTGTCAGACCCCAGCTTTCGATCTGATATACGGTCATTGCGCCAAATGGTACAAGTCCGTGAATGCCCGACATTATAATATGAAGTGCAAAACTTCTTCCCTCAGGGTTACCAAAATTTCCCACCATCCAAATTATGATCCCCACTGCCATTCCGGCAATTGTGCCTGCAAGTGAATTTATCAGCAATCTGTTCCTCAGTTCCATAAGCTATTCCCCCACTATAATGCTCTTTTTAAGCAAAGCCTTGATCTGTTTGACGCGGCTTCTTGAAACCCATGATTTTATCCCGCAGTCAAATTCTACTCCGATCGTTCCAGCCAGATTAAAGTCAAAGTTCTTTACCTTATACAGGTTGATGATCTCCGACTGCGATATACGCATGAATCTCGTAGGATTGAGAACATCCTCCAATCCGGCAAGAGTCCTTTTCACCGTATATTTCTCATCTGCAGTCTGTACTACGATCCTGCGTCCTTCGGTATGCACCCTTACAATGTCTCTTTGCGAAATAAACACGACCGTCTCATCTTTTGTGCCCGCTATCTGCGGAAAATCACTGTGTGAAGCATCCTCAACAGCGCAAATTATATTTTCAACCTGTTGTGTGTTCGACCTGGTCCTGATAGTAACATACGGATCTGCATACCGCTCATCAAGGACCACCTCGATCTCTACCATATCTTTCATCTGTTCACCGTCCATCTACTGAATATAATAAGTATAATTATATGCTATCCGTTACGGCTTCGTCTCTGGCGTGTTTATTCGGTTGCTTTTGGTGTTTATTCGGTAAATATCTTCATCGCTCTCCATTCAATACATCCAGCCGGCGGCAAAAAGCTCTTCTTCCATCGCCTTCTATATACCTAAAATACTCCTTAATGTTCCCAATCTTCTAATAACCCAAAAGTGACACCGGCAATACAAATGCATCATCGTTTAAAACACGGATTTTTTCGGCATTGTCAATTACCATGCCCTGCTTTACAGGCATATTATATTTTGCAAGTACGTTAAAGTTTTTCGTTGGTTTGCTCGGCGTAATCCCTTTCTTAATCTCTACAGGATACAATACTCCATCTTTAACCAAAAGAATATCAACTTCTTTTTTGTCGATATCTCTATAGTAGTATAGATACCGATTCGGCTCTATTCCATGATTATAAAAACTCTTTATTACCTCACTAACCACATATGTTTCAAAGAAAGCACCGCTCATCGCACAATCCATCAACATTTGCGCATTGGGCCATTTACAGAGGTATGCGCAAAGCCCTGTATCCATAAAATACATCTTTGGTGCCTTGATAATACGTCTGGATGCATTTGCCATATATGGTTCAAGAAGATAAACAATGCCCGAGGTCTGCAATATCGAGATCCAGCGTTTGCATGTTTCAACATTTATTCCAACAGAACCGGATATCTCACTGTACACAACTTCCTGCGCTGTTCTGAGTGCTAAAAGAGAGATGAATCTGCGAAACTGCATTTCACCGGATGCACTTATAAGCTTTCTCACATCTTTTTCAATATATGTATCTATATATGCTTTATAATATATATCCCGCTTCGATTCTCCTGTACAGATATCCGGCATCCCACCCTGAAAAATATCTTCAAACACCGAAAGGCTGTTTCTGTAAAAATTCTTGTTAGCGCTTTGTTTGTTCAAGTATTCCTGAAGATTGATATCAAATAATGATCCGCTTATACCACGCTTTTCCGTCTGTGTAAAACCTGACATGTTGATAACAGCCGTCCTTCCGGCAAGAGACTCCGATATTCCCTCCTGAAGTTCAAACTGGTTCGATCCGGTCAATACGAACATCAGCCTCCTCGGCTCATTATTCTTCATCCATATACGCCTCTGTCTGTCAACAATTATCTTGATCTCATTCAGCAGTCCGACAGCTTTTTGTACTTCATCTATGATCAGAGGCCATGGATGAGATTCAAAAAATGCCCTGGGACTTGTCAATGCCATGTCCAATTCTTCTGCATCATCAAGAGTCACTGTTTCAAAGGTTTCCCCAAACAATTGATCCACGGTAGTTGTCTTGCCGACCTGACGACTCCCATATATAGTTATTACCTGAAAAGACTCTGCTGCATCAAGCAATACTTTTTCAATATCTCTGTTAATATACATATCTCTTTAATTTTCCTTTCCAGACAATAATATCATTTGTCTTCGATCAAATCAATGCTCTACTATGGATTTGATCGAAAAATTATACTTCATTACTTTTTATTTTCAATTGTTTTCCACAAAAACACCAGTCTTCAACAAAAGAATAGATCATCAATCTGGGAATTGAAGAAATGAATATTTCAAAACTGAATCTATCCGACAATGATACAAAAGAAAAGATCTTTCAGATCATAAATATTCTATAGTCTGGATATACAAAGAGGAGCCCTGACCGGCTCCTCAAAGCGTCCACGAGAGGGCGCTCAACGTCCAGTGGACGTTGGTTTAGCGCCGACCGGAGCAGAGCGGAGACCGCTCAACGTCCGGTGGATGTTGGTTCAGCGCCGACCGGAGCGGAGACCGAACCTCCGACCTACCGCTTAGGAGAAAATAGCTCACTCATAAAATGTATCATCCATCCAAAAAGTAACAATAGCCTAACGCAAACGCTATTTAATATCCTGTCGTTTGCAATAAGAATTGAATACTTTCATTGCTCTCCATTCGATACATGTTATCGCATTGTCGACGCTATGTTCAAATGGGACCAATTCAACAGGATCATCCGA
>CAMVDF010000011.1 GCA_947166195.1 uncultured Lachnospiraceae bacterium | reverse complement strand
CGGTGCAAAACCGGCGTCCACCGGACGCCGTGCACCCCCCTGATACAAAACTGTAACAGAGAACCGTCCCCGTGAAACGACTGATACACAGGGCAGATCGGATCAAATATGATATCAGGGAGCAATCAGCCGGTGTTTCTTAGCGAGCCAAAGTCTTATAAATTTCGCGGGTGCAACGGCTTTGCCTGTTTTTTAAGGCAAAGAACGATGCAGAGCGAAATTTTGTTTATAAGACTGCGGGGGAGCTTAGAAACATCCGAGCGCGAGTCGATATCATGTTTGATACGATCTGCAAAAAAGCATAGCGTCACAGAGAACCGTCCCCGTGATACAAAACTGAAACAGAGAACCGTCCCCGTGATACCCCTCTGATACATCCGTGAAAGATACGCTTGCAAAGACGTGAAACTGTGCTATAATAGCAGATGGTTAGCGTTCGCTAACACTATCTGGTTTATATGATACGGAGGTTTTTCATGAAGGGCAAAAGGATCATCATCACAGCTGCATCGGTTGCGGTGCTTGCGGCAGCGGGGCTGGTATTGACGGCATTCATAGGCGGGCCGAAAAAATACAGCACCGGGACGGCCGATATAACGGATATATCAGAGGATGTGGAAGCAACGGGGGACGTACACGGAATGGATAGCATGACCTACTATTCGGAAGTGACGGCCCCCGTAAATTTTTTCAAACTCCAGGTCGGCGATGAGGTAAAAAAAGGCGAAAAGGCAGTGGGATACGATCTCTACGATCTGACAGCAGTCTACGACAGGGCGGTGATCAGTTCAAAAGCTGCGGAAAACACCATGAACGGCCAGGTGAAGGCATCCGATACCAGCCAGGCAAAGTTCAACAAGGCAAAATCCGACATCGAGATCTACAGGCAAAACTACGCCCTCTTCCGGCTGGCAAACGACTATGTAAATCAGGGCCAGTACCAGGAAAACTGGGACATAAGCTGTATTGCGGACGGCATCAACAAAAATCTGGCACAAAAGAATGCGGAACTTTCAAACAAGACAGTGGAGCTGCAAAACGCCCAGGCAAAACAGGATCAGGATGAAGTAGATTCCCTCACGGATGATATAGAAAAGCTTAATAAGGACATCGCGAACCTGAACTCCGACCTTGCAGGCCTTCCGCCTGCGTCACTGTCTCCCGAGGAATACGCCCAGACAGTCATAAACGGCAACTGGATGTCGGACATCATGAGGAACTGGACGGAGAGCACCACCTTAAAGAACACCTACGAAAACCAGATTTTAAACGAGTACCAGAAGGATCAGCTGCAAAACAACTTCGAGCTGTCCGAGCTGGGGGTGGAAAATGCAGCCCAGGATCTTTCAAAGGGAAAGGCCGGGGTGAGCATCCTCTATGACGGTATCGTGACGGAAAGCTTTGTGGCCGACGGGTCCGTAGTACAGAAGGGCGCCCCGCTGTTTGCGGTCGAAAGCAGCGATGACATGAAGGTTGATGTGGGGATCTCAAAATACGACATCGGCAAGATCGAAATGGGTCAGACAGCCGAGATCGACATTGCGGGTAATAAATACGCCGGGAGCGTTTCCGAGATAAAAAGATTTGCAAAGGCTTCGGATTCGGACAAGGCAAAGGTCACCGTATCGGTAAAGATAAATGAGCCTGACGACAAGGTATACATCGGACTTGAAGCGGATGTGACCATCCATACAAAGGAGCAGAAAGGCGTGCTCACCGTGCCCTCCGAAGGCGTCTATGCCGATGATGAGGGAGACTACTGCTATCTGATCCGGGGCGGAAAGGTGGCAAAGCAGTACATCACCACCGGCTCCGATTCAGGCGAAAGGGTGGAGATCACGGGAGGCCTTGCAAAAGGAGATGTGGTGATAACCGATGCCATCACCGATGACAGCATAGGAAAGAGAGCGGAAAGCGCGGATTAAAGACAATGGCGGAAAAGAAAGTACTGATCGAATTTAAGGATGTATGCAAGAAATATGTCCAGGGCGAGCATGAATTCTATGCCTTAAAGGATGCGAATCTTTCAATAAACGAGGGTGAGATGGTGGTGATCTTAGGCCCCTCCGGAGCGGGCAAGAGTACCCTTTTAAACCTTCTTGGCGGCATGGACAGCGCATCAAGCGGACATATCTTTTTTGACGGAGAGGATCTGACCACCTATTCGGATAATAAACTCACAAAGTACAGGGCCGAAAACGTGGGAGTCGTCTTTCAGTTCTACAACCTCATACCGACTTTGACAGCCTATGAAAATGTGGCACTGATGAGGGATATCAAAAGCGACACCTCGGATCCGAAGGAGGCTCTGGCATCGGTGGGACTTGCAGACCACCTGCATCAGTTCCCGTCCCAGCTTTCCGGAGGCGAGCAGCAGCGTACATCCATCGCCCGTGCCCTTGCAAAAAATCCCAGGCTCCTGCTTTGCGATGAGCCTACGGGAGCTCTTGACACGGATACCGGAAAAGAGGTATTAAAGCTCCTCCAGAATATGAGCCGCAACAGGAAACGGACGGTTGTCATGGTCACCCACAACAGCTTTTTTGCCGACATTGCAGACACCGTGATCCGGGTCAAAAACGGCGGTATCAGATCAATAGAGCACAATGATGCACCAAAGGATGCGGACGAGGTGAACTGGTAATGCTTTTGCGCAAGATGTGGCGGGATCTTTCAAAAAACAAAGCGCAGTTCATCTCGATCTTTCTGATGTCCTTCCTCGGCATGTTCGTCTTTGTGGGGATCGATGCCGAAAGCTCGGGAGCGGGAGAAAGTGCGCGTTCTTATTATACGGAATACAATCTGTGCGACCTGTGGGTCATGGGTGCGGGTTTTTCCGATGATGATGCGCGCCTTGCCTCGAAGGTAAAGGGCGTAAAGGATGTCGAAAAGCGCCTGTCTCTTACGGGCACGGCCGAAAAGTACGACAACGCCTACATGTATGTGAACTTCATGGAGTCTGACAACATCAACAGGCTCCTGCTCTATGAGGGCGAGCCCTTTGACGGACAAAGGGACGGGTTCTGGCTTGAGGAGTGGTTTGCAAGGACAAATAATATAAACATAGGCGATCCTTTCTCCGTAAAGATCGACAGCCAGAAGATCGACGGAAGAGTCCGAGGCATCGTTGATGCGCCTGACTATGTCTATTATGTTTCGGAATCCGATCTGATGTATCCCAACTACAAAAAATGCGGTCTTGTCTTTATGGCGCCCTCCATGTACCCTGATCCCGAAAACATCATCTACAACCAGCTGATCGTGGATGTCGACGACGATCACGCATCGGATGAGCAGGTATCGGTGATCAAAAGGAAGGTTGAGGACAGGTTTGACAGGGACGACATCGCGGTCACGGACAGGGACCAGAACTTAAGCTTTGCAACCTTTGACGCGGAGGTCAGACAGCACAAGGCCATGGGCGCCATGTTTGCGGTGGTCTTTGTGGCCATAGCACTGCTCGGAATCGTGACCACCATGGCAAGAGTCACCTCCGGCCAGCGCATCCAGATCGGCACCATGAAGGCCCTGGGTTTTTCAAAGGCGGCCATCACCCTTCACTATGTCTCGTACGGTTTCATAATAAGTGCGGCCGGCTGTATCCTGGGCGCATTTACAGGCTCCCTTGTCATGCCCGCCTGGATCCTTTCCATGTTTGAAGGCTCGTATCTGATCCCTGATCTTCATGGTGATGTGACAGGAACCGATATCGCCGTCACGGCCCTTGCCATCCTTGTTTCGACCATGGTATCCTTCATGTCCTGCAGGAAGGAACTGAAGGATCCGCCTGCCGTGACCCTGAAACCCCCCGCTCCCAAAAAGGTCAGACATTCCGGCTTTGAAAAGAGCAGGCTCTGGCTGCGTCTTGATTTTTCCACACAATGGAACATCAGGGATGTGATGAGGAACAAGCTTCGAAGCCTCATGGGCATACTGGGCGTCATGGGCTGCGCCATGCTCCTTGTCTGCGGCTTCGGCTGTTTTGATTCCATCAAAGGACTCATGGACAAGATGTACGGCGAGCTGATGACGGCAAATAATAAGATCGTACTGTCATCCGATGCCGATGCCGACTACGCCTACGACCTGGCTGTCCGCTACAGGGGTCAGATGATAGAGGAAAAGAGCGTGGAATTTGTTTCCGATACCGCAAAAAAAAGCGGTTCGGCAACCATAGTTGACAAAGGAAATTTCATCCACATCCAGGACAGAAAGCTCAAGCCCGTGAAGCTTACGGACAAGGGTATCGCCATGACCTCAAAGATGGCGGGACTTTTGGGCATCAGCCAGGGCGATCATATCAGATGGCATTTTGTGGGTGACGATAAGTGGCAGTACTCCAGGGTCGAGCAGATCTACAGGGACCCCTCCATCCAGGGTATCACCATGAAAAGGGATGTCTTTGAGGATATGGAGTATACCTTCGCTCCCACGGCGGTTTTGACTAATAAAAGCGTGGATCCGTCTCTTTCGGAGGAGGATGAGGTGTCCACAGTCCTCAATATCGAAGGCATGAAGGCTGCATTTTCGGAGACCATGGAGATATTAAATGCCATGGTATATGTGATGGTGCTTGCCGCAGTGCTTTTGGGCGTTGTAGTGCTCTACAATCTGGGAGTCCTTTCATTTGTGGAAAAAACGAGGGAGGTGGCAACACTCAAGGTGCTGGGCTTTTCCTCGCCAAAGATCAGGCAGATCCTGCAAAAGCAGAATCTGTGGCTTACCATCATCGGGATCATCGCCGGTCTCTGGGCCGGCTGGGGCATGCTCTATGTCATCTGTACGACAGTGTCCGACACTCTTGATATGTTCCCGATCCTCTATTTTCCGACCTACATCTGGTCTGTGGGCGGGACATTTCTGGTGTCGGTTTCGGTCAATTTCATGTTCTCCGGCAAAGTGAAAAATATCGATATGGTGGATGCGCTCAAAGGGGTGGAATAACAAAAAAGACTCTTTGAAAGCCGTTCCCTGCAAAGAACTTCAGGGATATTGACTGACTGTATTTTTGCAGATACAATCTTTTTTGTATCCTGATGCCAAAACACAAAATATAAGTCCTGTGTCGGCATCCGTGTGACCATACTGCTTCTTAAAGGGGTTCCCGGTTTTGAAGCGGTAACCTGTCGGAAACAAGAAAGGGGTTTGGAGTAAGGGCATGAAAAAACTCACAAAACGCGGAAACATGAATGAACGCATAGATGTGGTCCTGAGGAAATTCCGTTCAAGGATGACCTCCTATCCGCCGGGCATGTGTCCTCTGGCGCTCTACAGGTCGCTTTTGCACATATCCATGAACCAGTCCTGCGGGAAATGCGTACCCTGCAGGGACGGGCTTGCTGAGGTTGACTATTATCTGAAGCTGATACTTGAAGGCAACGGTACAAAGGATACCTTGAAGCTCATGGAGGACAAGTGCAGGATGATAGCCAGGACCGCAGACTGCGCTGTGGGTGTCGTCGGGGCCAACCTCATCCTCGATTCCCTCGGAGAGTTTAAGGACGAATACGAAAGTCATGTCGAAAAGGGCAGCTGCGTTGAAAATGTGGTCCAGACCGTGCCCTGCATCACTCTGTGTCCGGCCCATGTGGATGTACCCGGTTACATCGCCATGATAAAGGAGGAGGATTATGAAGGCGCGGTAAAGGTGATCCGTGACAGAAATCCCTTTCCCACAGCCTGTGCCATGGTATGTGAGCATCCCTGCGAAAGAAAGTGCAGGAGAGCACTGGTGGACGCACCCATAAATATAAGGGGACTCAAAAAATACGCTGTGGATCAGGCGCATGCAGACAAAGTTGAAACACCCGTGCCAAATGTAAAGACCGGAAAAAAGGTCGCGATAGTCGGCGGCGGACCCGCCGGTATGACGGCGGCATATTTTCTGTCGCTCATGGGACATGAGGCGGTCATCTACGAAGAGCACGAAAAACTGGGAGGTATGCTCAGATACGGCATACCGGAATACCGTCTGCCGAAGGAAAGACTGGACGAGGACATAAGAGCCATCCTTGGCAGCGGTGATATAAAGGTAAACTACAATACCAAGATCGGAAGGGATATCACCTTCACAGAACTAAAGGAAAAATATGATGCGGTCTTCATCGGTATCGGTGCCCAGCTCGGAAACCGCATGCCCATGGATAATGCAGATGCAAAAAACGTCATTCCCGCAGCTGACTTCCTGCAGCTTGTGGCAAACGGCAACGCACCTGATCTTTCGGGAAAAAGGGTGGTACTCATCGGAGGCGGGAATGTGGCTATGGATGCGGCCAGAACAGCGGTGCGCTTAAACGCAAAGACCATACACGTCTTTACGAGGAAGAGGGATGACTACACCGCACTGCCCGAGGAGATAGAAGGAGCAACCCAGGAGGGAGTCAAGTTCAGGACTCTTTTGTCCTTCCTTCACATCGAAGCAGACAAGGAGACAAACGAAGTGGTATCCGTATGGCTTCAGCCGGAGATCGTGGCGGAGTACGACGAATACGGCATGATGACCACGGAACACTCAAGCAACTATCCTTACCGATTCAAGTGCGATTACCTGATCCTTGGGGTGGGACAGAGGAGTGATGTGGCAGACTTTGAAAAAGAGGGCGTGCCCGTGAACCGCGGAAGGGTCATCGCAGACGAGACCTGCATGGTCGCTGATATGGAAGGAGTATTTTCCGGAGGAGACTGTGTGACGGGACCCTCCACTGCCATAAATGCCATAGCGGCAGGCCAGGTTGCGGCGGCAAACATCGACGAGTATCTGGGGTATCATCACAAGGTAGAGGGAAAACCCCTGATACCTCCCGCATATCCGAATCCCTGCGTGCCCACGGGACGTGCGGAGATCGAGGAAAAGGATCCCGCGGAGAGGATGGACAATTTCGGTTTCGTGGAACTTCCCATGACCTATGAGGAGGCTGTAAGGGAGTCCGGCAGATGCCTTCGCTGCGACCATTACGGATGCGGTACCATGGAAGGAGGCAGAGGCGAATGATCAGTGTGACCATAAACGGAAAAACCATAGAGGCAAAAGACGGCAGCACCATACTTGATATCGCAAGGGCAAATGACATTTACATACCGACTCTGTGTTTCCTTGAGGGAGTCAGCAATGCGGGCTCCTGCAGACTGTGTGTGGTGGATGTGGAGGGTTACGACAGCGCTCTTCCCGCATGCCGTACCCGCGCAAAGGACAAAATGGTGATAACCACACACACGGAGGAACTGGAAGGATACAGAAAAAACATGCTCAAACTTCTGCTGTCCAACCATAACCTGGACTGTATGAGCTGCCCGGCAAACGGAACCTGTGAGCTTCAGGATATGTGCAACCGGTACGGGATCAAACACGCCGATCACAAGGGGACCAGACACGCCATAGAAGATAAACAGACTGTTTTTGACGCCAATCCCTATATCAGCTACGATCCCGGCAAGTGCATCCACTGTCTGCGGTGCATAGGAGTGTGCCACAACATAGCATGCAACGGAGCATTGAATAACAGCCGCTCTGGAACCTTTCATGTGGTGGATGCTCCCTTCGGAAGCAACTATAAGGAGACAGGCTGCGAATCCTGCGGAAACTGCGCGAGCGTCTGTCCCACGGGGGCACTGACATTAAAGCGCGAGCAAAAATACAGGGACTGGGAGGTGAAAAAGGTTCTCACGACCTGTCCTCACTGTGCCACAGGCTGCCAGTTCTACCTTGTGGTAAAGGACAATACGGTGGTAAACGTTGAGCCCGCCTTTGGACCTTCAAACCACAACAGGCTGTGCGTCAAGGGACGTTCGGGAAGCTTTGATTTCATCCATTCGAAGGACCGCATCACAAAGCCTCTCATAAAGGACAGAAAGACGGGGCAGTTTAAGGAAGCGACATGGGAGGAGGCCATAACATATACGGCAAAGCGCTTCCTTGAGATAAAGGAAAAATACGGCGGCGACTCACTTGCGGGCTTTGCCTGCTCCAGGTCTTCAAATGAAGACATCTACATGGTCCAGAAGATGGTCCGTACCTGCTTTGGTACAAATAATACGGACAACTGCGCAAGGGTCTGCCACTCCGCAACGGTGGCGGGGCTTGCAAAGACTTTGGGGTCAGGTGCCATGACAAATCCGATACATGACATTACCCATGACGTGGACTGCATCATGCTCATAGGCTCCAATCCCGAGGAGGCACATCCGGTGGTGGGTATGCAGATCAGACTTGCCGTCAAAAACGGCACCCGTCTCATAGTGGTGGATCCCAGAGACATAGGTCTTTCAAAGCAGGCCGACATCCACTTAAAGATCAGGCCCGGGACCAATGTGGCTTTGGCAAACGGTATGATGCATGTGATGATCAAAGAGGATCTCATCGATCATGAATACATAAAGGAAAATGCTGAAGGCTTTGAGGAACTGAAGGCACTGGTTGAGGAATACACCCCCAAAAAGGTGGGTGAGATCTGCCACATAGATCCGGACAGGCTCACGGAGGCTGCGCGCATGTACGCCAATGCAAAAAAGGCTCCTATCATTTACTGTCTGGGCGTAACCGAGCATTCCACGGGAACAGAGGGCGTCATGTGCATATCCGACATGGCGGTGCTCTGCGGCAAGATAGGAAAGAGCGGCTGCGGCGTCAATCCTTTAAGGGGGCAGAACAACGTGCAGGGAGCCTGCGACATGGGAGCCATGCCCACTGACTACCCCGGTTATCAGAAGGCTGATAATAAAGACGTCAGGGAGAAATTTGAAAAGGCCTGGGGAGTGCCGCTAAATCCGAAACCCGGGCTAAAGGCCACGGAGATCTTTCCTGCGATCCTTGATGGAAAGATAAAAGGTCTGTATATCTTCGGTGAGGATCCGGTGGTCTCCGATCCGGATACCGGACATATAATAAAAGCGCTGGAAAGTCTTGATTTCCTCTGCGTGCAGGAGCTTTTCATGACAAAGACCGCAGAGTATGCAGATGTGATCCTGCCGGGAGTAAGCTACGCGGAAAAGGAGGGAACCTTTACCAATACGGAAAGACGCGTACAGAGGATCAGAAAAGCGGTGAAGCTTAAAGGAGATATGCGGCCCGATACGGATATAATAATCGATCTGATGAATGCCATGGGCTATAAACAGCCTTATCTGACAAGTGCAAAGATCATGGATGAGGTGGCATCTCTGACACCGAGCTACGCAGGCATCTCCCATGAAAGACTTGATAATGGTGAAACACTTCAGTGGCCCTGCCGCGACAGCAGCGATAAGGGAACACCCATCATGCATGAGGGACATCCTGTCAGGGGAAAGGCACTGCTTTACTGTGCGCAGTACAGAGAGTCAAAAGAGCTGCCCGACGAGGAATATCCCTTCCTGCTGATGACCGGAAGGATACTGTACCATTACAATGCGGCTGCCATGACCCTTCGAAGCCCGGGACTTGTGGATATCTCCGGTGAAGGCTTCATAGAGATAAACTACAGGGATGCCGAAAGACTCGGTATCAAAAACGGTGAAAGGATCAGCGTTTCAAGCCGCAGGGGCAGGATCAGCGCAACGGCAAGAGTGGGAAGAAAGGTCTGCGAAGGAGAGACCTGGATGCCCTTTCATTTTCCGGATTCACCCGTAAACGAGCTAACCAATGCGGCTCTTGACGAATTTGCCCGTATCCCCGAATACAAGGTCTGCGCGGTAAATATAGAAAAGAACGAAGGCTGAGGGGCGATCAGATGCCGGCGGAAGTTATGGTAAAAAAGAGATACCCGGATTTTTCCCTTGATCTGGCCTTTAAGACAGATTCAAAAAAGACCGGGATCCTGGGGGCCTCCGGCAGCGGAAAAAGCCTGACCTTGAAGTCGGTCGCAGGTCTGGTACGTCCGGATGACGGACGCATCAAATTTGACGGAAGGGTACTTTTTGACAGAAAAAAAAGGATCGACATCAGACCGCAGAAAAGGGGAGTGGGGTATCTTTTCCAGGACTATGCACTCTTTCCGGAAATGACGGTTGCCGAAAACATAGGTACCGCCCTTTACGGCAGGAAAAAAGCAGGCAGGGGAGAAGGCGGAAGCGTCGATGAGATACTGGAAAGATTTGAGATATCGCATGTAAAGGATCGCAGGCCCACAGCTCTTTCCGGAGGCGAAAAGCAAAGGTGCGCTCTTGCCAGGATGATGGCTTCCGGTCCGGATCTGCTACTGCTCGATGAACCGTTTTCGGCCATGGACATGCATCTTCGGGAGGGACTCAGACTAAAACTTAAAAAGGTTCTTGAAGAGTACGACAGATCCTTTATCCTTGTAAGCCATGACAGGGACGAGATCTACCAGATGTGCGATCATCTGGTCCTGATGCAGGAGGGAAGAGTGATAGCCGAAGGCAGTACGGAGGCTGTCTTTGCAGATCCCGGTACCGTCGCTGCGGCAAGGCTTACCGGCTGCAAGAATATCAGCAGGATCGAAAGGACAGGTGATCACAGGGTAAAAGCCCTTGACTGGGGAGGCATAGAGCTTGTCACAGAAAAGGATGCCGGGGAGGATGTAACGCATATAGGAATAAGAGCCCATGATCTGTTTGCGGGAAAAGCACCGGTAAATGTCATTTCCTGCGGGAAGGTATCGGTCTCAAAGCTTCCCTTTGAGTGGTACGTCACGTTGGAAAACGGGCTGTGGTGGAAGGCTGCAAAGGAGCTTTCGGAGGGGAACAGTCAGTTTGTGCAGCCTGAAAGTTTGAGCGTATTACCTGAAAAGATACTTCTGCTGAAGCAGGGATCTGCCAGAAACACGTAAAAGGAGAAAGGCATGAAAAAAGAAGCAGTTTTACTTGTGTCACTGTGTCTTTGTGTGTTCACGCTTGCAGGATGCACGCAAAAAGCAGCACAGACGGATACGCCGGCACAGGTAACGGAAAAAGAAACAACGGAAACAGAAACAAAGGTAACAGAGATCACGGTGTTTGCGGCGGCGTCAATGACGGAAACCCTGGATATGATCGTAAAGGATTATGAGAAAAAAAATCCCGGCGTGACAGTAACCTGCAATTACGATTCCTCGGGAACCTTAAAGACGCAGATTGAAGAAGGGGCTGAATGCGATATCTTTATTTCCGCGGCGCAAAAACAGATGGATCAGCTCGATATAACTTCAGGCAGCGAAAAAAATCCGGATTCCCTTGACTTCATCGATCATGATACGCGCATCGACCTCCTGGAAAACAAGGTTGTGCTTGCCGTCCCCGATGACAATCCCAAAGGTATAAATTCATATGATGACATGGTGAAGGGTCTGAAGGAAAAAAACATCCTCCTTGCCATGGGAAATGAGGATGTTCCCGTGGGGCAGTATACACAGAAGATATTGGAATTTTTCGGACTTGACGAAGGTGCTCTTGCATCGGACGGTCTTATTACCTACGGCAGCAATGTGAAGGAAGTTACGACCCAGGTAAAGGAGGGTGCCGTAGACTGCGGTATCATTTATTCGACGGATGCGTTTTCGGCAAAGCTTGAATCCGTGGATACGGCAACAGCCGAAATGTGCGGGCAGGTCATTTATCCTGCGGCGATATTGAAAGGTGCAAAGGATCCCGGTGCGGCAAAGGACTTTCTGGACTTCCTTAAAGGACAGGAAAGCAGCGGGTATTTTGAAAGTGTAGGATTTACCGTTATCAGGTGACATGGATCTTTATCCCCTTTTTAATTCCATAAGGATAGCGCTTTTGAGCACGGCAGTCATACTTGTCCTCGGGACAGCGGCGGCGGTCATTGTGAAAAAACTGCCCCGCTTCCTTAAAGGGGTATTTGACTGCCTTTTTACCCTGCCTCTGGTGCTGCCTCCAACCGTGGTGGGCTACCTGCTGCTTCGGCTTTTAGGCCCGAAAAGACCTGTGGGTGCCTGGTTTTTGAGGGTGTTTGATACAAGGCTTACCATGACCTGGTACTCCGCGGTCTTTGCAACGGCGGTGGTCATCTTTCCTCTCATGTACAGGACCGCAAGGGGAGCCTTTGAAAGCTACGATGAAAACCTGACTCTGGCCGGACAGACGCTGGGGCTTGGAAGGGCATATATTTTTTTCAGGATCACCGTTCCCTGCTGCAGGGCGGGGATCATCGCCGGTACAGTGCTTTCCTTTGCAAGAGCCCTGGGAGAGTACGGAGCCACCACCATGATAGCCGGTTATACCCCCGGCAGGACCGCAACCATATCCACAACGGTGTATCAGCTTTGGAGGACGGACAACGATGAGCTGGCATTAAAGTGGGTCCTCATAAACATCGCCATATCGGCTGCGGTGCTTTTTGTCATAAATTTCTATGAAGGGAGAAACAGAAAACATGGAAAGAGCGCAGTTTAGGGAAGCAGAGCTTTTATTACTCAAATATGCAAAGCTCGTGGGAAGCGAGACTGTTTCCGTACAGGATCTTTTTTTCAGGGTGTTGTCAGAGGATATCGTTGCGGCGGAAAATGTACCGCACTTTGACCGCTCGCCCTACGACGGGTATGCCTTCAGGTCGCAGGATACCGGAGGGGCAAAAGACGGGAAAACCGTTACGCTCAAGGTGATCGACAATATCAGGGCGGGGCAGACATCAAAAAAGAAGGTGGAAAGCGGGAGTGCGGTCAGGCTCATGACGGGTGCGCCCCTTCCCGAAGGAGCAGATGCCATTTGCAGATATGAGGATACGGATTTCACGGATGAAACGGTAACGATCAAAAATGAGTATTCACCCGGACAGAATGTGATAAGGGCCGGAGAGAGCATCAAAAAAGGAGCCCTTCTCGTAAAAAAGGGAGTCCGGGCGGATGCGGCCATAGCGGGTATAGTATCATCCCTCGGACTGACAGACATACCGGTATACAAAAGGCCGAAGGCTGCCCTGATATCAACGGGAGAAGAGGTTGTCGACATAGATGTGAAACCTCCTGTCGGCATGATCCGTAATTCCAACAGATATTCGCTTTTTGCCGCTCTTTGCAGCATAGGTTTTGATCCTTTTTTTGCAGGCCATGCAAAGGATGATACAAAGGAGATCGCGGATATGATCCTTTCAGCCGGAGAAAAAAGCGATATCATAGTCTCCACGGGAGGAGTTTCGGCGGGAGATTTTGATCTGGTTCCGGATGCCATGAAGGAGGCCGGATATGAGATCTTTATAAAGGGAGTAGAGATAAAGCCCGGTATGGCCTGTGCCTACGGGGTCAAAGAGGGAAAGCTTATGCTCGCTCTTTCGGGCAATCCCGCATCAAGCCTTACGAATCTGCAGTGCATCTGCCTGCCGGCCTTGAAAAAGATCGCGGGTCTTTCGGATTTTGAACACAGGATGATAAAGATGGAGCTGAAGAACGGCATCTACAAGGGCGGAAAAGGAACCCGTTTCATCAGGGGCATCTTTTCCGTAGAGGACGGAAAGGCGTTCTTTGACCCGCCGAAGGAACAGGGAAATGTCATGATGGGCTCTGCAGCCTCCTGCAATGCCTATGTCTGCGTACCGGAGGGAAGAAGCCCGATAGAACCGGGAGAAACAGCCGAGGGGTTTTTATTATGAGCATGAAAAAGGTGAAGGTTGAGGATGCCGTGGGAATGGAGCTTGCACACGATATCACAGCCATGTATGAAGGCTTCAAGGGCCCTCTTTTTAAGAGGGGTCATATAATAAAAGAAGAGGATATACCAAAGCTTCTGGATATCGGAAAACAGACGGTGTTTGCCGGAGAGCCGGATCCCGGCATGATGCATGAGGAGGACTGTGCTCTTGCCCTTGCCGAAATGACAAAGACGGAGGGTACGCACTTTGAAGGACCCTCGGAGGGAAAGATGGTCCTTGTATCCGATGTGAAGGGAATGTTCAGGGTGGATACGGAGCTTTTGGGCAGGATCAACAGCATAGGTGATATCACAGTGACCACCCTTCCCGATCACTACAGGTGTGAGGAGGGGACAAGGCTTGCCGCCATGAGGATAGTGCCGCTTTTCACGCAGGAAAGCAGGATAGAGGAGGCAAAAAGGCTTTGCAGCGAGAGGACACTTTTGAGGCTGCTGCCCTACAGAGCCTTAAATGCAGGCATCATCATCACGGGCTCCGAGGTTTATAACGGAAGGATAGAGGACAGATTTGAAGGTGTTGTCAGAAAAAAGCTTTCGTATTTTCCGGGGGGCATCACGGGTGTGAAGGTCTGCGACGATGACATGCAGATGATAATAAAAGCGGCAGAGGAGCTTTTGTCAAAGGGTGCGGATTTTCTCATTTTTACGGGAGGCATGTCGGTAGATCCGGACGATCTGACACCGGGTGCCATAAGGGCTTTGGGTGCTGATATCATAACCCACGGTGTACCGTCACAGCCCGGAAATATGACTCTTGTGGCATATCTGAAGGACGTACCGCTGCTTGGCGTGCCGGGTGCCGCCATCAGCCGTCCCGTCACAATATTTGACGTTCTGCTTCCGGGGATCTTTGCGGGAGAGAGGATCAGTACCCGGGACCTCACAAGGCTCGGAGAGGGGGGACTGTGCCAGATGTGCCCCGACTGTCATTATCCCAACTGCACCTTCGGGAGGTACTAGTAATGTGCGCATTTGTGATAGGCTTTTCCGGTTTTTCCGGTGCAGGCAAGACCACACTTATAGAAGGCATCATTCCGCTGCTAAAGGAAAGGGGACTGACGGTCGCCGTCATCAAACACGACGCCCATGAATTTGATATGGACAGGGAGGGCAAGGATACCCGGCGCTTCACAAAGGCAGGTGCCGATGAGATCATGATATCCTCCCAAAACCGCTCTGCCCGTATCAGTGAGAGAGCGCGCAGCTTAAAGGATATGATAAAGGATGCCGCATGGGCGGATGTGATCCTAGTGGAAGGCTACAAGGATGCGGACATAAAAAGGATAGGCGTGGCGTCAAAAAGGACAGACCACAGACTTCCCTTTGATGCAAAAGAGTTTGCGGCCATCGCCGATGATGATCTGTCGTTATATGATGACACTGACGGTGCGATGCATTTTGAACTTGATGATCACAGGGGGATAACAGAGTGGATAGCAGGTGAGATGATGAAGGAAAAAGGTGAGCTGACGCATTTTGACAAAGAAGGCAATGCATGGATGGTGGATGTCTCGTACAAGGACATCACACAAAGGACGGCCTGCGCTTCAGCAAAGGTTCTTGTAAACGAAAAGACTTTTGAACTGATAAAGACGGGGAGTATCAAAAAAGGAGATGTTCTTTCTGTTGCACAGCTTGCAGGGATAATGGGTGCAAAACAGACACCCCATCTCATACCGCTGTGCCATCCCGTCATGACGGAAAAATGCGAGGTGAAGCTAAAGCTCAACGAAAAGGATTTAAGTGTCGACATCGAATCCTTCGTGAAGTGCTCCGGAAAGACGGGAGTCGAGATGGAGGCCATATGTGCGGCTTCCGTTGCGGCTATGACCGTATATGACATGTGCAAGGCGGTACAGCGTGACATTGTGCTGACTGATATAAGACTTGTAAGCAAAACAGGCGGCGTGCACGGGGACTACAGCTATGAGGGATGAAAAAAAGATCGCTGCCGCTGTCCTCATCGGAGGGCATTCAAGGAGGATGGGAAGACCGAAGGAAAATGTGGTCATCGAAGGTGACGGAAGGACCTTTCTTGAAAAGATCTGCGATGAGGTGGATGAGTGTTTTCCAAAGATCATATGCAAAAGATATATTTCCGTGAGAAAGGGACAGAGTATATCAAAGAAGGGTTATGAAACGGTGGAGGATGTTTTTGATGATATCGGACCTCTGGGAGGTCTTGTATCCGTCCTGCGAAGAGCCAAAAGGGACGGGGCCTGTGCAGTGCTCCTTCTTGCCTGTGATATGATAAGATACGATGCAGGCCAGATCAGATCGGTCTGCGCCTCCTATGCAGGAGAGGATATACTGTGGGCAAGGAGCGGAAACAAACATCTCGAACCGCTTGCAAGTATTTATTCCACATCCATACTGGATGCGGCCGTGATACAGGCAAAAGGCAGTGATCACAGACTCCGTTTTCTTGAAAAAACAGTAAAAAGGATCGGATATTATGACAGCGCAGAGCCCCTCGCCTATGAAAACGCAAACAGCATGACGGAAGCTTTGCAAAAGGAAAAGTAATGCTTGACAGCTACGGAAGGAAAATAGATTACCTGAGGATCTCGGTCACGGATCGGTGCAACTTAAGATGCGGATACTGCATGCCAAAGGGGATCGAAACGGTATCCATGGATGAGCTTCTGACCTTTGAGGAGATAGCGGATGTGGCAGGGGCCGCCGCAAAGCTTGGTATCACAAAGGTACGGATAACCGGAGGAGAACCGCTTGTCAGACGGGATGTGGACCGCCTTGTCCGGATGCTGAAGGATATATCCGGCATTGAAAAGGTCTTTATCACGACAAACGGGATACTCTTAAAGGATCATCTTGACAGTCTCATCACCGCCGGGATCGACGGCATAAACTTAAGTCTTGATACCACAAACCGTGAAAGATACAGGATGCTGACAGGCTCTGACAGGCTTGATGATGTGCTTTTGGGAATGGAAAGCGTCCTTTTGCGCGGTATTCCCTTAAAGATAAATGCGGTCTCGGCAGATCTTTCAAAGCTTGAGGAAAAAAACAGAAAAGTGGAGGATGGCGGCTTATCGGAGGATGTGCTCTCTCTTATAGAGCTTGCAAAGGACAGGCCGGTGAGTGTGCGTTTCATTGAACTCATGCCCATCGGTTTCGGAAAGGATTTTCCGGGTATACCCCATGATGTTTTCATACCGCGGATAAAGGAGCATTTTGCCGGGATCAAAAAAGATGAGGCCGGTCCGGTAAACGGTCCTGCAGTTTATTATCATATACCGGGCTATAAGGGCAGGATCGGGTTTATCAGCGCCATTCACGGGAAATTCTGCGACGGCTGCAACAGGATCAGGCTCACATCCATGGGTTTCCTGAAAAGCTGTCTGTGTTATAATACAGGGGTCAGTGTCAGTAAGATACTTAAAGGCGGTCTGCCGGAAAAAGAAAAGGAGGAGGCACTTTGTCTGGCCGTGAAAAAGACGATAGCGATGAAGCCCGCTTCGCATTCGTTTACGGAGCAGGATCAGATCACGGAAAGGCATGCGATGTCTGCCATAGGCGGATAGATTTAAGGATACTCAAAGGGGAAAGATATAAAGGAGGAAAGGTAAGATGGAAAGAACAGACGGAAAGATACGTGCGATCTGTATCAGCGATAAGCGCGGGATCGAAAAAAAGGAAGTGGACAGTGCCGTACTTGTAGAGGGTGAGGGGATACAGGGTGATGCCCATGCCGGAAAGTGGCACAGGCAGGTCAGCATCCTTTCGGGAAGCCGTGTAGATGATTTCAACCGCAGGGGAGCTGATGTCAAAAGCGGAGACTTCGGCGAGAACATCGTGATAGACGGAGTGGACTGCATATTGCTGCCAGTGGGAACGGTCCTGACCATCGGGGAGGGAAGCGATCCCGTAAAGCTGCGTATAACCCAGAAGGGAAAAGAGTGCCATACCCACTGCCGCATCTACAAAAAGATGGGTGAATGCATCATGCCCCGTCAGGGAACCTTCACGGAGGTGATCTCGGGCGGGACCGTGAAAAAGGGAGATCCGGTAGAGGTGGAGTATCCGGATATCGACAGACCTTTCCAGGCCGCGATAGTGATCTTAAGCGACAAGGCGTCCTCCGGAGAGCGTGTGGATGAGACCGGACCCAGGGCAGAGGAGATCTTAAAGTCAAACGGATATGAGATCATAGAGACCGTTGTGATACCGGATGAGAGCAGAAGGCTCAAAATGGAGCTCATGCGTCTGTGTGACGGGCGCGAGGCGGATGTGGTATTTACCTGCGGAGGAACGGGCTTTTCGCCGAGGGATATCACTCCCGAGGTTACAAGAGATGTGACCGACAGGAATGCACCCGGTATCGCCGAGTTTATCAGGATGAAATCCATGGAGATAACTGACCGTGCCATGCTCACAAGGGGAGTTTCGGCCATCCGCGGACAGTCTCTCATCGTAAATCTTCCGGGAAGTCCGAAGGCTGTTGAGGAGTGTCTCGGCTTCATCTTAAAGCCCCTTGAACACGGGCTCAGGGTGCTTCGCGGTGCAGTTTCGGAGTGCGGCAGGAGATGATCGGTTAAGGAGAAGGTATTGAAGATCAGGGGTTTTTTGCAGACTGAAAAAATGGAACAGACTGTCAGCCGGGCGGCAGCCGAGCTTGAAAGGGCAGGGGTCAGACAGGACGAGCTGAGGATATTCAGGCTTGCCTTTGAAGAGATACTGCTCCTTTATGCAGGAAAAAACGGCGAAAAAAGAGGGTTTTGCCTAAAGACCGGAAAGGTCAAAAGCCGTTTTGTCGTGAAGCTTTTCATCGACGGGGAGAGCGAAGATCCACTCAGGATGGACAGCCCCATTATGGAGAATCTCCTTGAAAAGACCGAAAATATACCGGTATGGGAGTACAGAGGCGGCAAAAACATCATCACCTTCTCCTACATTCTTTATAATTCTCTTTCGGAGGATCTGGCATTTGCCTGGAAATATGTGGGAAAGAACAGGTGGACCTTTTTCTTCTCCGTTACGATCCAGCTTATAAGCGTTTTGCTCGGTGTCCTGGCACCTGTCTTAAGTGCCAGGATCATAGTACAGTTCATGAACAACGATCTGCGGCAGACCGTGGTGGTGGCCGTGGATCTTCTGTGCATACAGCTTGTCAAAAACTTCCTTCTCTCACTCAACAACAAAGGCTACAACAGGGTGGTATGCGATACCCTGACCGATCTTGAAGGCGATCTGGTCATGGGGACGCTGAAGATCAAAAGCAAAACCCTTGAGGAAAGGGGCAGCGGGCTTTTCATCCAGCGTCTGACCGGTGATACGGTGCGCATGTCCGGGGGATTCAGCAGGATCGCGGATATGACGGCCCAGGCGGTGAACTACATCGGTATCCTGCTTGCCATGCTGTATGTGAATTTCTGGATCTTCCTCCTGACGCTGATCCTTCTGGTCTTTGAATCTCTCATAGAGATATTGAGGACCCGCAGACTGTACTCGGATGACCGCGTTTTTCGAAATGCGAACGAGCATTTTTCAGGTCTTGTGGGAGAGATGGTCAGGGGCGTGAAGGATGTGAAGCAGCTTGGGACAGAGGATTCCTTTTACAATGAGGCAAAAAAACGTGTCAGCAATGCAAATGACAAGCGTCAGATCATGCAGGGCAATTCCTGGGATATCAAGCTTATAAGATGGGAGTTTAGCGAGATCGGGACCCTCATTTTCGTGGTGCTGATGGTGATATTCATGAAACAGGGACTGCTTGCCACCGCAACTGCCGTCGTTCTTTTCAATTATTATACAAGTCTTGATGTCAGGGCAGTCACACTTGCCGGAGAGTTCATGGAGTATTTGAAGGACTTTTCACTTTCTGTGGAAAGGGTCTGTGCCATCATGAACAGTCCGGAGTTTCCGAAGGAGAGATTCGGGGATGAGGTGCTTTCAGATCCCAGAGGTGAGATAGTTTTCAAGGATGTGACCTTTGCCTACGACTCAAAGGATGCTATCCGCAAAAACAGGCCGGTCCTGGATCACCTTGACATGAAGATAAAGCCGGGGGAAATGATCGCGATAGTGGGGAAGAGCGGCTGCGGAAAGACGACCATCCTCAATCTTTTAAGCCGGCTCTATGATCCCCAGAGAGGACATATCACACTTGACGGAGTGGATACCAGAAAGCTTACAAAGGAGTCCCTCAGGTCTGCCATGACGGTGGTCAACCAGAATCCGTATATCTTTAACATGTCAGTGAGGGAAAACCTCCTCATAGCAAAAAAGGATATGACTGATGAGGAGATGAAGGAGGTCTGCGCTCTTGCCTGCATAGATGAAGATATAGAGGATATGCCGGAAGGCTACGACACCGTGATCGGAGAGGGAGGAGTAAACCTTTCCGGCGGACAGCGCCAGAGGCTTGCCATTGCCAGAAGTCTGTTAAAGGATTTCAGGGTCATCATTTTCGACGAGGCTACCTCAGCTCTTGACAACGTCACCCAGACGAAGATACGCAAGGCCATCGATGCGATAAAGAAGGACCGGACCGTGATTCTCATCGCACACAGACTTTCCACCGTGATCCATGCAGACAGGATACTGTATATGTCGGGCGGAAAGATCATCGACGAAGGAAAGCACGAGGAACTTTTAAAGACCTGCAGGCCCTACAGGGAACTGTACAGGGAGGAGGGTACAATGTTAAAGGATGCGGATCCTGCCTGAGATACAGTCTTCAGTTTTTTCGTGTTTTCGTGGTGTCCCCGTCCCCGTTTTTTGTTGATTTTGCTTCGAATAGTATATAAAATGTTGGTATCATTCACAGCCGTAACAGAGGGACGGTTCTCTGTTACGGCTCAACACTGAAAAGGGAGGATATATGAAAAACTCAGGGAGAAAGCGTTTTAACAGAAAAGTAGTGGCTTTGGTGCTTGCTCTTGCGATGCTGTTTTCTCAGAATGCGCTCGTTTATGCAACAGAGGGCGCTGATCCGGTTTCCGGAAATGAGACGGTTGAAACACCTGCCCAGACTCCGGCAGCGGAGGAAGCTGCTGAGCCTGCACCGGAAACACCTGCAGGTGAAGAGGCTGCTGAGCCCGAAACTCCTGCAGAGGCGGAAGCTCCTGCACAGGACGGTCACGAACAGAAGCCCGCAGCGGATGAGGAAGTCTCAAACGAAGAGGCATCAGCATCGGAAAATGAAGCTGAGCCTGTTTCGGAAAATGAGGAAGAGGCTGAGCCTGAAGAAACTTCAGCTTCAGTGAATGCGATCTCGGACAATACCGTATCGCTGAGCGGGGGACAGATAGTTATCAGCATCAATGATGCCGGAAAAACCGTAAGCGAGGACCTGCTTGAATATGCAGAGGGTATCACCGTAAGCCAGTCAAAGATCGAAAGATTCGTGGGAGACCCCATAGGCTTTGATTTCAAGGTGATCAGCCTGAACGAGGCCGTTTATGGCGCATCGGAAAATATCATACTGAAGGAGGACACTGACTACAAGGTTACCTGGATGTATGAAGCAGATGGCTGGGGAGTAAGTCAGAATGTTACAAAGGACTACAAATCTGAGGACCCGGGAAAGATCACGGTGGTCATCGAGGGACTGAGCGAAAATGATGTGGCAACAGGTTACAAAGGATACAGGAACAGTATCAGGATAGAATTAAAGGTTTCGCCCAAAGAGAAGGATCATTTAAATCCGGATGATATCAAGTTTGTACTTGTTTCCTACAACAGGGTTACCGTTTCGAACAATTCAAAGAAGAATCTCTTTGTCACGGTTGTCAGCCAGAACGGTGTACCGGAGGGGATGATCGTACAGGGTGATTACATCGCTCCGGGCACGCACAAGACGATCTACTCTTATTATACCGGTATAAACAAAAAGGCAAACATCACGGAAAACCTTCCGCTTGCGGTGGTGGCTTCATATGACAGTGAGTTTGGTGTTAAAAGTGCCGGAACTCTCTATAAAACATTTACTTCTGCGAAGAACACCGGCGGTTCCACGGGTGCTCCCGAGGACGGTTTTGAAAAGATCAACATGAAGGCTGTGGTAAGCAAATCCACCCAGACCATCAAGCTGACCTGGAAGCCTGCAAAAAATCTGGGCTACAAGTATTACGAACTCCAGAGACTCGGAAAAAATGAAGAGACCTTTACAACTCTTGAAGGCTGGAAGGACAAGAGCGGAAACACAAAGCTTGCAAAGACAGGCTATACCTATGGCAAGACAGATGTTGAAAGAGCCGTGCAGCCCGCTGTATTCCAGCTGATCTGCTATGACAAGGACAAGGCTGAAAAAGCAAGGTATATTACTGTTGCGGCACCCTCACTTCTCTATGTGGAGCAGGGTTATGACACCAACAACATGGAATACTGCTTCTCAAAGCTTTATGAGGACAATGACTTTGCCTACAGGCTTGAGCTTGCGGAAAAGAATGTCGAAAACGGCAGTGATGCACCCGGAAAGAGGGGCTTCAAACAGACTGCGGGCAAGGCAAGCATTTATTATAGTACAGATATGACCGAGGTAAAGGATTTTGCCATCAAGAAGGGACTTTCGGTAAATGCTCTCAGGGATTTCTTCATGGGAGATGAGGATCTGAAGCTCAATCCTGGTACCGTTTACTATTGCCGGGTGAAGACCGTATATTCCTGGCACGGCAAGGATTATACTTCCGCTCCTTCAAACGTGGTATCAAGGAAGGCCGGACCTTCAAAGGTGTATGTGTTTGACATCAACGGAAGAAAGTACACGAAGCCCACGGGAAAGAACAAGGAAGCCATCGAGGCGGAGAATGTAAAGAACATGACCACATATCTGGATCAGATATTTGGTGATGAAGATACCGTCGTCGACCCTACAGCCCTCAGCAGTGACGGCTTCATACACAAGGGTAATATGGGACCTGATGCAAAGAGCGGATATGTCGTGTTCATGGCGGACCATATCAGTGACAACAAACTCAAGGGCTTTGAGCTTCTGCGCTGTGATTCGCAGTACGGCAACTACAAGAAGCTGAAGCTTTACAAGATCGGAAGCAACGACGAGCCTGTCAAATACAGCGGACTCTACAAGTGGACACCTACCGATCCCAAGATCAAAAAGTTATTTGAAGATGCTGGTATCGATGTTTATTACATGCAGTACAACAAGTTCCCGCCTGAAAAGCCTTATTATTATGCTGTCAGGGGCGTATACAGAAAGGGAAATGCCGTGGGAGGCTTCGGCGACGGCTATGAATGTACGGCAGAACTTGATGATGTTCAGAGCTTCTACGGATTTGACGGAACCATCGACAAGATCAATCTTTACTGGAAGTATGATGCCTGCGTGAAGGAATACTGGGTCTATAAAAAGGATTACAAAGACGGGACCAATCCCGAAGATTTCGGAAATATCTCGGATTACAAGCTGTTAAAGAAGGTCAAGGGCAAAAAGACGGGCACCTTGAAGGAGAACAGCAAAAAAGCCTCGGATCAGGAGCTGATCGTTGCCACCAGCGGAAATCTCATAGGCGACTATGTGAAATTTACCGACAAAGACAATACAAAGTATGTCGACAAATCAAAGAATGTGGTCAAGGAGGGTACTTATTATCAATATATCGTAGTGCCCAAGTACAATACGAAGAATCAGGATGTAAACTACAACCTTGAAAAGAGATCGGATGTGGTCTGCACCATGGCAACCCTTGCAAATGCAAAGATCAAGAATTTCAAGGCTGCAAACTATGGTGTCGAAAGAATAAGGATCTCATGGAAGAAACTCAAGGGAGCAACCGCTTATCTCATCATCAGGACCAGTTCAAATCCTACCGAAGTGCCAATGGATAAATGGCTGGATGAAAAATCATGGGTGCCGAGTGATGATCCGACAGCCACACCGGAAGAAAGGACCGCGTTTAATAAGTGCGCATTTATCGACAACACGGCTGTGGTCGGAACAAAGTACTACTATGTTATCTTTGCGGGAAGCGAAAAGAGCGGTTCCATAACAGGAGGTCAGGTAAGAAATGCAAAGTCACTTCCTCTTGCAGTGACCGAGGTGAAAGTAAGTAATGGAGACAGCTTCAAGAAGGGCGGAACCATCAGTTGGACACCTGATTCAAGAGACAAGGGAAAAGGTGTCGTTTACAGGATTGAGTACCGGGATGACGGTGGAAGCTGGAAACCGCTTCACACAACCGAGAGCAGAGAGTACACGGATAATAAGGACCTTGACCGCGGTGTTGTCAGACAGTACAGGGTCGTAAGCCGCTACGGTGACTTTGACGGAGGCATCAAGGAGGGCGGTTCCTACAGCAAGCCCACAAAGATCGAACTCAGTACGGGAAGCACAGCCATGGCCCTTGGTGAAACCATGACAGTAAATGTATATCCGAGACTGAACAACGGATCGGCGGCAAAGGATATCCGCCTGGATGGTTACAGCATTGGCGGAAGCGCTATCGAAGTTACCGGTTCAAAGACTGAGGGAGATCATGTATCCTACAGCATCAGGGCAAAGGCCAGAGGTACATCAAACATTACATTCAAAGCATATGACTGCAGCTGGACAAGCGGCTCCTCAAGTTCCAAGCTTACACAGACAATAACCATCACAGTCAGATAATTGATGGTATAGGATTCATAAAGACGACACAGGGAAACGGTTCTCTGTGTCGTCTTTTTCTTGTGTGACACCGGTGTTGTGTGACACGGGGACAGTCCCCCTGTCACATTCCGCCCATGCAGATCCGTTCTACACAGCTGGATGAGAATGAAAAAGGTAATAGATCAGCCCAAAAAGTGAATCCCGCCCATGCAGATCCGTTCTACACGGCTGGATGAGAACGAAAAAGGTAATAGATCAGCCCAAAAAGCAAATTCCGACCATGCAGATATGCTCTACGCGGCTGGATGAGAATGAAAAAGGTAAT
>CAMVDF010000010.1 GCA_947166195.1 uncultured Lachnospiraceae bacterium | reverse complement strand
GAGATATCTGACAGACTGTTGAGGGTCGAGCGCATCTTTTCTATATATTCATTCAGGCTCTCACTCAGGGTCGTGATCTCGTTGTTGCCCTCGGGAACGATCTTGACTGTGAAGTCGCCCTTGCTGATATCGGTGATCCTCTCGGTCACTGTGGTGACAGGATTGATGGCCTTGCTGATTATATAATAAATGAGGATCGAAAGTATGATGAGGAGGATGATAGCGCTTAAGAAGGTCACAAACATAACCTTCAAAATGGCATTGCTGAGCATGCTTGAAGGAACTGCGCTGACAATAGCCCAGGAGGTATCCTCAATGTCGGTTGCGGTAAACATCATGCCTCCTGCAGATGTCTTTGCAGTGATAACCTTGCTGCCATCCGCACTCAGGCTTTTGTCCAGTGAATCAAATATTGGAGCAAGACCTGCAGCAATGGGATCTGTGGTATCTGCAAGTGTCTGTCCCACAGAGGATTCCACATTGCTGATGAGGATGTCCTTTGTCTCCTTGTTTATGATGTAGTATTTTGCATCGGGAGAAAGGGATTTGAATGCGGCAACCTTTTCGGCAACCTTGTCAAAGTTTATGTCGCTGCTGAGCACCACGCCGTCGCGGACCATGACGGAGCATGCCAGACAGGTCTTTCCCGTGGATGCATCCACATAGGGCTCTGAAGAATAGATGTCACCCTTTTTGTCGAGAGCACCCTTGTACCAGGGTCTGTCGTTGAAAACGAAGGTCTCATCGGGAACCCAGCCCGATCCGTCAAGAAATACATTTTCGTTTCCGTAGGCCATGTAGATGTCCTGTGAATCGGGGTCGTCTGCAGTGAGCTTTAAGAGCATGGCAAGAGTGTCATCATAGGAAGACTCCGGCAGATTTTTGACCACATCGGCCGTCTGTCCGACTCTCGTCATGATGTTGCTCCACCAGTTGTGTATCTCTGCAGCGTAGGTCACGGATTCTCTGGCCAGAACATTGTTCATGAGCGACTGGATATTATCCGATGCGAGTTTGATGCTGATCTGGGTGATGATCACTATCATTACCGCAACAAAGATGATGATCCGGCTCAACAAAGTTTTTTTCAAAGATTTTCTTTTTTTAGCCTTCATGTTTCGTTTCCTCCATAAAACAGGTGTTCGATTCCCCCTGACGATCTCCCCGTCAGATAAGGGTTATTTTACAATAATTTTGTTTATCTTGCAAAAAAAATGTATCTTGTACAGATCTTTTTAAATATGTGCAAAATGCCCGAAATGGCACATATATCAGGGGCAGTTGACGGAGATGTTATACTAGATGTGGATTGTTTGATCCGGGCCGGGGATGCCCGGAAAAAGGAGGAGTTTTATGACAAAGATCGGTATTTTGGGATACGGAAATCTGGGACGCGGTGTTGAATGCGCGATAAAGCAGAATGATGATATGGAGCTTGTCTGTGTTTTTACAAGACGGGATCCTGCGGGAGTAAAGATACTCACGGACGGGGCAAAGGTTGTTTCGGTAAATGATATCCAAAACTACAGGGATGCGATAGATGTCCTGATCATATGCGGAGGTTCGGCAACGGATCTGCCGAAGCAGACTCCCGAATATGCAAAGTACTTTAACGTGATCGACAGCTTTGACACCCATGCAAAGATCCCGGAGCATTTTGCAAATGTTGACAGGAGTGCAAAGGAAGGCGGAAATATAGCCCTCATCAGTGTGGGCTGGGATCCCGGGATGTTTTCCCTGAACAGGGTATATGCCAATGCGATCCTTTCGGACGGCGCTGATTATACCTTTTGGGGAAGAGGCGTGAGCCAGGGACATTCCGATGCCATCAGGCGCATAGAGGGTGTGGTGGATGCAAGACAGTATACCTGTCCCGTGGAAAGCGCCGTGGAGAGCGTGCGAAGGGGAGAGCAGCCGGAACTTTCCACACGCCAGAAGCATACCAGAGAGTGCTATGTTGTGGCAGCAGAGGGTGCCGACAAAGCAAAGATCGAAAAAGAAATAAAGGAAATGCCCAATTATTTTGCAGACTACGATACGACCGTGAACTTCATCTCAAAGGAGGAACTTGAAAGAGATCACAAGGGGATACCTCACGGCGGTATGGTGATCAGGTCAGGACGCACGGGATGGAATCTTGAAAACAGACATGTGATCGAGTATTCACTGAAGCTTGATTCAAACCCGGAATTTACCTCGTCGGTGCTGATAGCCTACGCGAGGGCTGCAATGAGGATGCATGCTGAAGGACAAAGGGGATGCAGGACGGTGCTGGATGTTCCGCCGGCATACTTAAGTCCCATGTCGGATGAGGAGCTCAGGGCTCATATGCTTTGAGAGATCCTTTTTGAGATATCGTAAAGTAAGCATGCCTGCAGGAGGGCATGCTTATTTTGTCTGAACAGCGCGCCACGGGCGTGCTATAACGGGTGAAAGATATGAAGAATATAATAAACACGAATTACATAAAGAAGATACTGGGCATAGCGGTTCCGATAATGCTTTCGAACCTCATATCCCAGCTTCAGATGCTGATAGACAGGATCTTCATCGGAAGACTCTCCATCGAGAGCATGAGTGCGGTGGGAAATGCAACAACTCCCATGTGGACAACGATGAACCTGATGTTCTCACTGACAGTGGGAGCCACGATCCTGGTAAGCCAGGCATACGGAGCGGGAGAAAAGGAAAAAGCACGGACAACTCTGGCTTCGCTTTTTAAGTACAATAATGTGCTGAGCGGACTGCTTTTCCTCTTTTGGCTGATCTTTCCCGGGGCGGCTTTCCGCCTGATGGGAGTGGATGAGAGTATCATTGGGATGAGCGTTGATTATGCCAGGTTTTTTGCGCCGGTATTTATCCTTTCGGGAGTCGGCGCATCAACAAGCTGCCTGCTGGAGGTCTGCCAGAAGACAAGGATAATGGTCTGGTACGGACTGTTAAGGTCCCTGGCAAATGTCTGTCTTGATTACATCATGATCTTTGGAAAATTCGGTTTTCCGGCAATGGGTGTGAAGGGTGCTGCCCTTGCCACGACTCTGGCGGAGTTTTTGGGAGATATTGTAATCCTGGTATATGTGCTGGGTTCAAAGGAACTCATACTGAAACCGTCTTTTGCGGAGATAATCAGATCAAAGGCTGCCCCCTACATAAAGACTTTAAGGATGGGTCTGCCTCCGGCCTGCGAGGGTTTTGCATGGAATCTGGGGAATCTGTACCTGCTGGTCATGCTGAACAGGATATCCGTGGAAGCGGCAGGCATACACTCCATCGTTTTCGGAGTGGAGCTCATAGCGGTAGTGCTGGTGGAATCCATAGGAACCGCGACACTGACATTGTCGGGCTTTGAGACAGGCAGCAAAAATCCGAAGGGGGTGAAAAGTGTTGTATTGAACAGCGCTTTTTTGAGCTGGGCGATATGCTTTTTGAACCTGATCTTTTTTGTGCTCTTTCCCGTACAGATACTGGGACTTTTCACAAAGGATACGGCGGTGATAGGTGCGGCGGGACTCTATCTGCTCATAGTCGGCATCGATCTGTTCCCGAAAAGCGGGAATATCATCTTCGGATCCGGCATCAAGGGATACGGCAGACCCGGATGGATGCTAAAGACCCAGCTTTTCGGAACAGCATTTGTCATCGCCGGCAGCACCATACTCGTAATGGTGTTTCACAGGGGGATCATAGAGATCTTTATCCTGGTCGCTGCAGATGAGGCGTTGAGATTCATACTCAATTTCTGGAAATTTACACGTGTCAGTTCTGAGCAGATACGTTGTCGTTCATAGTGCAGTTCTGCATGGTAACTTTGCGGTTTGAGAACAGACCGTACTGGTTTTTGTCGAAGGTACAGTTGTTGAAGGTTACCTCGGAATACTCCGAAAGTTCTGCAAAGTAGCATACGGAATTGTACTGTGGATCGATGATGTTGTCTTTGAAACTGCAGTCGTCAAAGACGAGATCGTATCCGGAATTCACATTTATCATGGACATCTCGCGGCTGTCACGGAAGGTGCACTTTTCAAAATGGAGCTGGCTTGATTCATAGATATCAAGGAGCCCGTAGGTGCATTCATATATCTCGCTGTCCTTCACATTCACATACTCGGTGCTTTTGATCTCAAGACCGTAGGTTCCGCAGCCGTAGAGTCTGCAGTTGTCTACAGTGATCCCGGAGGATCCGTCAAAGCCGACAACGCTTCCGGAGCAGTATCCGGGTTCGACATCATGTCCGATCACAAGTCCCCTCAGGGTGAGGTTGTGGGCATATCTGAAAAACATGACGGGATCGTAGGCTTCCTCGGTCACTATGGTGACCTTGCCGGGTTCCTCCGCCTCTATGCAAAAGTTGTTCAGATCGTTTATGGTATAGGTCCTGTAGCCGTCATCGATCTCGTCTTTTCCGAGGAGATGACTGATATGCTCCTCATCGATCTTTCTTTTGTCCAGCTTTGCGAAGTTATATTTCCCGTTTTTCAGGATGACCTTTTTGTTGCTGTCCATATTATTGATCAGCTCTTCAAGGCTTGATACGGTGACCGTTTCAAAGTACCTGAGATCCTCCTTGTTTTTCATCTCGGGAGAATCCTTTCTCAGATAGACCTCAGTATCAAGGGAATAATAATAATCATCGGCGCCCTTTGTGCCGTCATTATACTCCGAGACACCTATGAGGGAGCCGTCTGCAAGGAGGGTGTATTTTTCTTTCCTGCGTCCGTCCGTGAAGGGATCGGAGAATTCAAAATACCAGTCTTTGTTTTCACAGCCGTCGTAGGCGGCACCAGTTTTCTGTTCCAGATCTATGCCGACATATCTGATATCTGTTTCGTATCCGTTGTATCTGTAGTCGGCGGTCAGCTTTCCGTCCTTTTTTCTGATGATCATCTCTGAAGATACGGAATAAGGGTCGGATGACATGGTTATATTGTCATAGGGCTCATCTTCCGTGCCGTACACGGAGTGGCTCTTTGAATAGACCATTTCCCATTCACCTATGGCATCCTCGATACCGCCGGTTTTTTTGGTGTCCGATTCATCCGTGTCTGATGACTCATCATCTTTCCGGCTGTCATCGTTTTTTTCACCGTCAGCGGAAACGGAGGTTTCTCCGGCTGCAGATGTTTCCTGTTTTTCCGGTTCGGCAGGAGGCTCGGGTTCTTTCCTGCCGCAGGATATGATGAGGCTGCAGGAGAGGATCAGAGTCAGCAGTACGCAGCAGGTGTGCATAAGATAAGAGTTTGATTTTTTCATGGTCGTACCTCGCTTCAAAAAAATAATGGAGCATACGGGACTTGAACCCGTGACCTCCACACTGCCAGTGTGGCGCGCTCCCAACTGCGCCAATGCCCCAATTCACTTCATGATACCACATATTTGTTTTTCTTGAAATACCCTGTTTCGAAACCGGCTGACAGTTTCTTTTTTGCTGATCTGAAACCGGCATGAAAGGGGTTTATGATTTGGGGTTTCATGCCGAAATAATAAGTGCAGACAGCACGGAAGCATAGGCGTACACGGACGGATAAGGCCGCCCGTGTATTTTTTTGTGTCAGGGAGCGGGGACCTTGTCCATGCGCCTTTGCTTTCCGGACGGAGCAGAAAGGAGGATCCAAAGATATAAATACAACTGAATACGGACACGACAAATCTGAAATTTTTTGCATGGAGGCGGGCGTGTACAAAGGAGTGTGCAGAAAGGAAGGAAGGAATGAAAATTGCACACAGCAGCATTGCTATGCAGTCAGACAGACAGTACTATCAGTCGGGAAGGAGTTACAAAAGCGGGTCTTTACAGAACTCTTTTGAGAATGTGAAAAATTCCCTTGGTTTCAACGGAAACTCCGGGAACGGAACAGGGGGTTCCCTGCGTGACAGCTTCACAACAAACAGGGGAGTAAGTGAAGAAAGCAGCCTTGGGATGATGACCTACACAAAGATGTCGGGGACATCCTTGAGGGAAGAACCCCGGGCCGAAGGATATCAGTACAGTCTGCTCTACCTGCTCATCAAAAGGCTGATGCTCTACGGTCTTGCAGGCATGAGGGGAAACGGTCCCTCCTTTGGGATGTTTCCGGGACAGCAGGGCGGTTACCTGCAGCAGTTTTCCTCATATGAGGAATATGAGGAGACATCTTTTCAGGCCGAGGGGCAGGCAGTCACAGAGGACGGCAGGAAGATCAGCTTTGGCATAGAGGTTGCCATGAGCAGGAGTTATATGGAATACATGAGTGTCAGTGCTCCATCTGTTGCGGATGCACTTTGTGATCCGCTTGTGATCAATGTCAAAGGAGGAGTATCGCAGATCAGTGACCAGAAGTTCTTTTTTGATATAGATGCGGACGGGAAAAAGGATGAAATATCACAGACATGCAACGGCTCGGGCTTTCTGGCCTTTGACAGAAACGGAGACGGACAGATAGGTGACGGAAGCGAACTTTTTGGAACAAAGAGCGGAGACGGTTTTGCGGATCTGGCGGAATTTGATGCGGACGGAAACGGCTGGATCGATGAAAATGATGATATCTTTTCGAAGCTGAAGGTATGGTGCAAGGGAGATCACGGCGAGGATATACTGATGGACCTGAAGGAGGCGGATGTGGGAGCGATATATCTGGGCTCGGCAAAAACACAGTTCACTCTGGGAAGGAATGAAGCCGCAAGAAACGGCGTGATCAGATCCACCGGATTTTTTCTTCATGAGAGTACGGGAATGCCCGGAACCATTCAGCACGTGGATATGGCAGTGACAGGCTGAGCCGGAAAGGCAGGCGGATCAGCCGAGACGCCTGCATACATCCTGATAGGCTTGAAGGAAGGATTCGCAGTCTGATCGTATGAAATCGATATTGTTTTCTTTGACGGCAAATTCATGCTTTTTGGCCCGTTCACTCAGGTCCTTTAAGCCTATCGAAAGCAGGAGTCCTTTGATCGCATGAGCCTCGATCTGGTATCTCTCCCAGTCTTCGGAGGAGAGGGCTTCACGCAGGGCATCTATCTTTTCATCGCTTTCGGAAGCAATGATGTTTACGATGTCTTTCAGCAGTTCTTCATCATCTGCGGAGTAGTGGAGAGCTTCATCATAATCGAGACCCTCTATCTGTTCAAGCTTTTCTCTCAGAGAGAGTTCTTTTTTGGGGGTGGTATCCTGTACGGAATCTGCCTGAAGGATCTTTTCTTCAGGCAGATATTCTTTTATGGTCTGTTCCAGAACAGAAGAATCAAGAGGCTTTGTCAGATAATCTGAAAAGCCTGCCTTCATGTAGATCTCCCGGCTTCCGGCAACCGCATTTGCAGTCAGGACAACGGCAGGGGTTTCCCGGTTGAGAGAGGCTTCATCCGTTCTTATCATACCGAGGGTTTTGATACCGTCGGGATCTGGCATCATGTGATCTAAAAGGATGAGGTCATAACGCTTTGTGCGGCAGAGCTCGACCGCCTTTGAACCACTGTCACAAAGATCCGGTTCAATGCGGGTACGCTTGAGGAAGAGCCTGACGATCTTCAGATTGGAATTGTTGTCGTCAACAGCAAGTATGGAAGCCTCCGGCGCGACATAATCACATCCGCTGTTTGGCAATGCGGTCTTTGTTTCCCTTTTTTCAAAATCAGGCGAAACCGGGGTTCTGTCGGTGACTTCCACGGGGAGAGTAACGATAAATTCCGAACCTTCGCCGTAGTTGCTCTGGACGCTGATGGTGCCGTTCATGGAATCCGTGATGCTCTTTACTATGGCAAGTCCCAGACCGGTACCTTCGATATTGCGGTTCTTTTTGATATCGGCACGGGAAAAGGCAACAAACAGATCCTTCTGATCCTCTTTTCTGATCCCGCGTCCCGTATCCTTTACGGTCATTTTGAGCATATAGGAATCATCGCCGGTATACTGTCCGCCGACAAGGAGGGTGACCGAACCTTTATCGGTGTATTTGATGGCGTTGTTGATGAGATTTATCAGTATCTGTCTGATGCGGAATTCATCGCTTATCTGTCCGTCGGGAACCTCGTTTAAGAGCACGGTCTGTAACGTCAGGTTCTTTTCCACGGCGCGTTCGTTCAATATGGACATGACATTCTGCAGCAGGGAGGAAAGCTTAAAGGGTGCATTTGTTATCTCCATTTTTCCGGCCTCTATCTTGGAAAAATCGAGAACATCATTTACGAGCATGAGAAGCATCTGTCCGGAGCTTTTCACACTGTCCGCGTACTCGCCGATAACGGGATCTTTGTTTTCACGCAGGATCATCTCGTTCATTCCGAGTATGGCATTGATGGGAGTACGTATCTCGTGGGACATACTGGCAAGGAACCTTGTCTTGGCCTCCGACAGATTGACTGCCCGTTGTCTTTCCTCACGGACCTTTCGAAGGTCATGGATCTGCTGTACCACCGAAAGTGTCAGCATGAAGCCGAGTCCGAAAAGCATGGGTATATCGTTGTTGAGCGAAGGAAAAAAGGAGAGGGTGATGATCTCCTCAAGTCCGCATACCAGGAAACCCGCATAGCCAATCGCGGTGTAGCTGTATTCTTTTATCCTGCCGCGGACGGTCTCAACTACGAGAACAGAGGCAACCATCAGCAGCTCGACTGCCAGAAACAGATCGATATAGACAAGCGCTCTTGAAAATGAAAGGATGAGCGTGAGGTGCAGGATCGGCCATACAATAAGATTGACGGCAGCCATACACAGAACGATCTGCATGATCCTGCGGTAACGTCCTTTCTGGAGAGCATCCAGATAAAATGCCAGGCTGAAGGGCATCAACAGGCAGAGCATATAATTTAATACACCGTCTACATGGTAATGTCCGTATATGAACGGATAGAGAAATGAATTTGTGATGAGCCAGCCGGAGATAATGAGAATGGATACTGCTCCATACAGCATTTCTATCCTGCGTCTGTACAGGATCATCATGATGATACTCGTGATCACGATCACTATGGAAAAGAGCAGCAGGATCTCTTCGAGCATGAAGGAGAGTCCGTAGGTGGACATCATGTAAGCAAAAAAGTCGCCGCTGTCTGCCACAAAGGTGTTTTGATATACATATCCGTTGCGGGAGGTGGTCCGGCGTTCCATCTTTACTTCGGCTCCGGAATCCGACGGATAAAGCGGGACACGGAAATAAAATCTCTTCACACATCCTCCGGGTATGATAACATCCCTTGATGCGATGAAGTCCTTTCGCAGCTGCCCGTTGACATAGACAGATACGTCTCCTCCGTTTATGAAGCACAGATATGAGTCATCGGTGATGTTTTCGGGAAGCCGGGAGACCATGGTAAACGTCCCGCTTGAATAGCCTTCGTTTCTGTAGGTTTTTCCCGCCTTAAATACAGATCCGTCAGGGCTTGTCACGGTCCACTCATTTATAAAACAGGGTTCCCGGTACTCCATGGGATCTGAGGTGTCCCTGCTGCTGAACCAGAGTATTGCGGACAGGGAAAAGATCAATGCAAAAAGGAAAAGAAGCTTGATCGCGCAGATCAGCTTTCCGGATGAATCCGATATGGCTTTTTCCTTGATATGCTTGTCCATGTCATCAATGATACAACAAAAGACTGCGGGATTCCATACTGATTTTTTGGGAGAACGGGAAAGATCAGTCTGTTTTTCTGAGCATGAATTTCCTGGCGATGTTTATCCCGATCCTGTACGGGAGAGGACGGAGAGCCTTGTCTGCTTCCTTCAGCTTCTCGCGGATCTTTATCCCCTGTGGACAGTGCTGCTCGCATTTGCCGCATTCTATGCATTGTGTGGCAAAAGTCGGTTCCTTTGTCATGCCGACATTCTGGGCATATTCAAACCGTCCTCCGCGTTTTGATTCGATGTACATCGTGTTGTAGCAGTGAAAGATCCCGGGGATATCCACACCCTTCGGACAGGGCATGCAGTATCTGCAGCCCGTGCAGGGGACCTTTTCATTTTCACGGATCTTTTCCGTGACTGTTTTGAGAGTCTCATTGTCTGCATTTGTAAACTCTTCTTTTTCGGAAAGAGCAGCCGTCCGGCAGTTTTCTCTCACCATCTCCAGGGTGTTCATGCCGGAAAGGACAACCGTCACCTCGGGCTGGGCAAAGAGCCATCTGAAGGACCATTCTGCGGGAGAATAATTTCTGCCGCTTTGTGCCATTACTTTTTTTGCGGACTCGGGAAGCATGTTTACGAGTTTGCCGCCTCTTAAAGGTTCCATGATGACAACGGGAATGCCTTTTTCGTGCGCTGCCTTCAGTCCTTTGGCTCCGGCCTGTGAGAATTCGTCGAAATAGTTGTACTGGATCTGGCAGATATCCCAGTCATAGTCATTTAATATCTTTATGAAGCCGTCCGTATTACCATGATAGGAAAAACCGATGTTTCGTATTTCTCCCGATCTTTTCTTTTCCTCTATCCATTCAAGGATACCGACATTTTTGAGCTTTTCCCACATGGCGATGTCGGTCAGCATGTGCATCAGATAATAATCCACGTAACCGGTACGGAGGCGGGAAAGCTGCTCGTTGAAATATTTTTCGATGCCGTCATGGCTTGTTATGAGATATTGGGGAAGCTTTGTTGCGATCTTTATTTTTTCCCTGATACCGTTTTTTTCAAAGATCTTTCCGATGGCCGCCTCGCTTCCGGGATAAAGGTAAGCTGTGTCAAAATAATTGACTCCGAGACTGATGCTTTCCATTATCTCTTTTTCGGCTTCATCAAGGTCAATGTTTCCACCCTTTTTCTGAAACCTCATACATCCGAAACCAAGTATGGAAACATCCTCTCCGTTTTTATCTTTTCTGTATTGCATGAAAAACCTCCTTTTTTGCATATCAGGTATTTTAGGAACTGCTACAGAATAAATTTACATTTCCTTATTCTCCGACGTCCGGCAGACATTAAAATAGAAGTGTGGTAGAATAAAAAAATGGGACCGACGGGGCTCGAACCCGTGACCTCTCGCGTGTGAGGCGAACGCTCATCCCAGCTGAGCTACGATCCCAATGAAGTGATGATAACACATATTTGATAAATAGAAAAGATGTTTATTCGACAGCAGAGAGGCTTTTATTATGGGAAAACAAAAACCCTTCTATGAAGTGTTTCCTTTTTATAAACCCGCAGACCCGGATACAAAGATCTCCTTTGAGGATGCCCTGGTAAACAGGGTGATACAGAGCAAAAACGGGAGCAGGGTGGATGTGTATTTCACCAGCGGGCATCCGGTGCACAAAAAGGAGATATATGAGGCTGAAAAGGGTCTGTCCGGCTCGCTTCCGACAAAAAACAGGGTGAAGTTTGTCCTGCATGAGAACTTTGAGCTTTCATCGCAGTACGATCTTCAAAGCCTTTTCGGTGAGTATGACAGGAGTATCCTGTATGAGCTTCGCTGCAGCTCGCCCATCCTCTTTTCCATATACAAAAATGCAGAGAAAAAGATCGAGGACAACAGGATCGATATAACCATAGCGGACAATTCCGTGGACCATGATTTTGAATCGGAATTAAAGAGATTTCTGTATTCGGTGATCTGCGAAAGGTGCGGTCTGGATGCAAACATCAGCATCAGCTATGAAAAGGCGGCACCTGACAGGGCATATCTTGAAAGAGCCAGGAGCCTGAAACGGGAGATCGCTGAGATCTCAAACAGGGCGGTGAAGGCAAAGGGCAGCGAAAAGACTGAAAAGAAGACCGAATTCAAAAAGTTTGACGGTTCCAAAAAACGGACCGCCTACAAAAATATCAAAAGCGATGATCCGAAGGTGATCTACAGATATGACACTCCCGAGCCTGCCATGCCCATAAGGGATATCATCGGACCTGTGGAGAGAGTGACCATAAGGGGCATGATCAGAAACTGTGAGGAGACGCTGACAAAGAATGAGAAGTGGGTGATCTTCAAATTTGATCTGACGGATTTTGAGGATACCATCGGCGTGAGCATGGTCCTGAAGCCCGAGGAGGCGGAAGGGATCAGAGGCAGGATCAAAAACGGAGTGTTCATCAAGCTTTGCGGAAATGCCATGGATTCGAAATATGAAAAGGATCTTATTATAGGGACGGTCCACGGGATCAGGGAGATAGATGATTTCAGGACCTTCCGTACCGATAATGCGGTCGAAAAGAGGGTGGAGCTTCACTGTCATACAAAGATGAGCCGTATGGATGCGGTCAGTGAGCTGAAGGATCTGACAAACAATGCAGTGCGCTGGGGCTGGAAGAGTCTTGCCATCACGGATCACGGAACGGTCCAGGCCTTTCCGACGACCATAAACGGAAAATTCCTCGGAAAGCTCAAACAGCCTCTGCCGGAGGATTTCAAGTTCATATACGGCATGGAAGGGTATCTGGTGGAGGACAATTCCATTGCGGTAAAAAAAGCGGGGGAACCTGAGGAGTGCCTGATAAAGCTTGATGATACCTTTTGTGTTTTTGATATAGAGACGACGGGCTTTTCGGCTGAAAATGACCGGATCATAGAGATCGGTGCCGTGCTGGTCCAGGACGGGAAGGTGGTTGAGACTTTTGATGAATTCATCAATCCAAAGATCCCCATCCCCTTCAGGATAGAAAAGCTCACCGGTATCAATGACCGTATGGTAAAGGGTGCGGGCACCATCGAAGAGGTTTTGCCGCGGTTCCTTGAGTTTACGAGAAATGCGCCCCTGGTGGGACACAATGCTTCCTTTGACGTGGGCTTCATCGCAGCAAATGCAAAGCGGCTCGGGCTGGCCTTTGACAGGGTATATACGGATACGCTGGTGCTTTCAAGGATGCTTTTGCCGAAGCTTGCCCACCACAAGCTTGACAATACCGCAAAGGAACTGGGCATCGAGCTTGAAAACCATCACCGTGCCTGTGATGATGCGGGCTGTACGGCAGGGATCTTTTTGAAGTTTGCCGAAATGATGAAGGAAAAGGGAATTGAGGACCTTTCGCAGATAGATGAAAAACTGAAGCTTCCGGAAGAGTCCGTGAAAAAGCTGCGTCCTTTCCATGTGATACTGCTTGCAAAAAACGAAACGGGGAGGGTCAACCTCTACAGACTGGTTTCCATGTCCTATCTGCAGTATTTCCATCAAAAACCCAAGATCCCCAGAAGCGAGCTCATAAAGCACAGGGAGGGACTGATCATCGGATCTGCCTGCGCCCAGGGTGAACTCTATGAGGCGATACTTGACGGCAGGAGCGAGGAGGAAATCGCCTCCATCGCATCCTTCTATGATTATCTTGAAATACAGCCTGTGGGGAACAATGCCTTCCTCATGGGAAACAGCAGGGAAAATAATATAAACAGCATCGAAGACCTGCAGGATATCAACAGGAAGATAGTGGAGCTTGGAGAAAAGCTGGGCAAGCCCGTGTGCGCCACGGGTGATGTCCATTTCACCGAGCCGGAGGATGAATTTTACCGCAGGATCATCCTTGATGCCCAGAAGTTTGAGGATGCGGACGAGCAGCCTCCGCTGTTCCTGCGGACCACGGAGGAGATGCTTGCGGAATTTGATTATCTGGGTTCCGACAAGGCCTATGAGGTGGTCGTAAAGAATACAAACCTGATCGCGGATATGGTTGAAAAGATATCTCCGGTCAGACCAGACAAGTGTTCGCCCAAGCTTGAAAACTCTGACGAGATCCTCAGAAAGATATGTTATGACAAGGCGCATACCATCTACGGTGATGAGCTTCCCGAAGCGGTAAAGGACAGGCTGGAGACGGAGCTGACCTCCATCATCGGCAACGGCTATGCGGACCTTTATATCATAGCCCAGAAGCTTGTGTGGAAATCAAACGAGGACGGATATACGGTGGGAAGCCGTGGTTCCGTGGGTTCCTCCTTTGTGGCCTATCTTGCGGGTATCACGGAGGTCAATTCCCTTCCGCCGCATTATGTCTGTCCGAAATGCCACTACAGTGATTTTGATTCCGAAGAGGTTCGAAAGTATGTGCTTGAGGGCACCTGCGGTATCGACATGGAGGACAGGGAGTGCCCCGAGTGCGGTGAGAAATTAAACAAATACGGTTTTGACATTCCCTTCCAGACCTTCCTTGGCTTCAAAGGAGACAAGGAGCCGGATATCGACCTGAATTTTTCCAGTGAATACCAGTCAAGGGCACACAAATATACCGAGGAGATCTTTGGCAAGGGGCATACCTTCCGTGCGGGAACAATGAGCACGGTTGCCGAAAAGACGGCCTTTGGTTATGTGAAGACTTATTTTGAAAAGAGGGATGATTTCAGGCGTGACTGTGAGATCGCAAGGCTGGCGGAGGGCTGTACCGGAGTTTTGCGGACGACGGGCCAGCATCCCGGAGGTATAGTGGTCCTGCCTCACGGAGAGGAGATCCATTCCTTCACTCCCATCCAGCATCCGGCGGACAAGACGGAGGAGGGTACCTCGGTCACGACTCATTTTGAGTATCACTCCATCGAGCACAATCTGCTCAAGCTTGATATCCTCGGACACGACGATCCGACCATGATCAAGAGGCTGGGAGATCTGACAGGTATTGATTATGATACGATACCTCTTGACGACAAGGATGTCATGGAACTTTTCAAGAGCACGGCATCTCTTAAGATCAAGCCGGCCGACATCGACGGGATCCCTACGGGAACCCTGGGAATACCGGAGTTTGGAACAAATTTTGTCATCAACATGCTGGTGGATGCAAAGCCTTCAAATATCTCGGACCTGGTGAGGATATCGGGACTGTCGCACGGTACCGGCGTGTGGAACGGAAATGCGGACGAACTCATAAAGAGTGGAACGGCGGTGCTGCAGACCTGTATCTGCTGCCGTGATGATATCATGAGCTACCTCATAGGAAAGGGCATGGACAAGCAGCTTTCCTTCAAGACCATGGAAAGTGTCAGAAAGGGAAAGGGGCTTGCGCCGGAGATGGAGGAAGCCATGGTGAGTGCCGGTGTCCCGGACTGGTACATCGGCTCCTGCAAGACCATACAGTACATGTTCCCGAAGGCGCATGCGGCGGCCTATGTCATGATGGCATGGCGCGTGGGCTGGTACAAGGTTCACTATCCGCTGGAGTATTACAGTGCTTTCTTTTCCATCAGGGCAAAGGCGTTTTCGTATGAGAACTGCTGCAGGGGAAGGAGCAGGCTGCTTGAGATCTATGAGGGATACAAAAAGCTTCCGAAACCTTCGGATGTGGAAAAGAACGAAATGCAGGATATGAAGCTGGTGCTTGAGATGTATGCCAGGGGCTTTGAGTTTGAGCCCATAGATCTTTTCAGGGTGAACGCGAAGTACTGCATTATCGTTGACGGAAAGATAATGCCGCATTTAAGCTCCATCAGCGGCATAGGGCAAAAGGCAGCCGATGATATGATCACAAAGATCGCCAGATTTGAAAAGACGCCCTTCCTGTCGCTTGAGGATTTCTGCAGCAGAAGCGGGGCATCCATGGATACCGCAAAGCGGTTCGTGGAACTGGGAATACTGCCGGAAATGCCCGAATCAAATCAGTTATCGCTTTTTGATATGTAAGTGAAGTGGGACAGGGGGTGGGGCAGGGGGACGGTTCTCTGTTTCGTGAGGAACCAAAACAGAGAACCGTCCCCCTGCCCCACCCCCTGTCCCACTATTTTTCGAAGAAGTCGAGGATGAGGTTGTTGGCGTCTATGCCGTGGTTTTTTTCGTCTGGCCAGGAATGGCGGCCGTCTTTGACGAAAAGGTGCCAGACCGAAGGGCTTTTTCCCGGTCCTTCGAATTTTGTCAGGACGCTGTCCTTTTTTCCGAGGGTTTCAGAGGAGGCTTTTTCAAGGCCGTTTGAAGCGGCCCAGTAATCCATCACATCTTCTATGGCGGGAGCGTTTCCGCGCTTTGCGCTTCCGTCGCTGTTTTTCGGTACCACATCATCCTTTTCCCCGGTGATCTGAAGGAAGCTGATGTGGTTTTTTTTGTTTCTTTCATCCCAGACAGACTGCGGCATGAAGCCGGCTACGCTTGCGACTGCGGCAAAGGTATCCCCCGCCTCCATGGCAAGGCGGTGGATCATGAAGGCTCCGTTGCTGAAGCCTGCAGCGTAGATCTTGTCTTTGTCAAAGGAGTATGTATCTGTAAGGTATCGTGAAAGTGCGACCAGCATCCCCACATCATCGTTTTTTCCGTCGTGGATCCCGGAATTCCATTCTATGCCGTAGGAGGGGTTGTCCGGATCCGCGGCAGCGGTCACATAAACGACAGCATAGCCTCGAGGAAGGGCGTCCTTTTCAAAATGGATCGTATTTCTGAAGGACTCTGCGGTATTTCCCTGTCCATGCAGCAATATGACCAGAGGAGCGCCCTTGGTCTTTTCGGGAAGATCGGCGATGAAGACATGGGATGTACCCTCATAGGTAAAACTGTATTTTCCGCTTCCCTCATCCTTTACATCATCTATCCCTGATATGGGACGGGCCCTGAAGGAATTAAAAAGTACTGCCGCTGCTGCAAGGATGAGGATGGCGCCTGCGGTTATCAGGCAGGATTTTATTATAGGTGATCTGTTTTCCTGCATGGGTTCCTCCGGGTAAACGATGGGTTTTGGTTCCTTTTATATCCGAATATACACGAAAACCTGCCGGCAGCCAACCCGTATACAGACGAAGTTTTCACGGTTTTACAACCCCCTGCGATGATGGTATAATCAAAACGGTATTTCTTTGAAAAAAATCATACATTTCAGCAGGAGGGGGTATGGTCAAAAAAGAGATGATCGCCATGCTGCTTGCCGGGGGGCAGGGCAGCAGACTTGGCGTACTTACTACCAGGATGGCAAAACCGGCCGTTCCTTTCGGAGGAAAATACAGGATCATAGATTTTCCTTTGTCCAACTGTATCAATTCGGGTATCGATACAGTCGGGGTTCTGACCCAGTATCAGCCGCTTCGGCTAAACACTCACATAGGAATAGGGATCCCCTGGGATCTGGACAGAAACATAGGCGGAGTGACTATATTGCCGCCCTTTGAAAGAAACATAAATACCGACTGGTATACCGGTACAGCAAACGCCATATATCAGAACATTGAATATATGGAAAGCTACAACCCGGACTATGTGCTGATCCTTTCGGGAGACCACATCTACAAGATGGACTATGAGGTGATGCTCGATCATCACAAGGCCAAGGATGCTGCGGTGACCATTGCCGCTATGCCGGTCCCCATGGAGGAGGCAAAGAGATTCGGGATAGTGATCACTGATGAGGACAACAGGATCACCGAGTTTGAGGAAAAACCCGAGGAGCCTCACGGAAATCTGGCATCCATGGGCATATACATCTTTAACTGGAAGGTGCTCAAGGAAGCACTGATCGCAAATGCCGACCAGCCGAACCTGGATTTCGGAAAGCATGTGATCCCCTACTGTTTTGAGAAGGATCAAAGGCTTTTTGCCTACGAATACAACAGCTACTGGAAGGATGTGGGAACCCTTTCCTCCTACTGGGAGGCAAATATGGAGCTCATCGACATCATCCCGGAGTTCAATCTGTACGAGGAATACTGGAAGATCTACACCAAGTGCGAGACCCTGCCGCCGCAGTTTCTGGGTGAAGGCTCCTTTGTGGAGGGCAGCATCATAGGCGAGGGCTGCGAGATCTACGGACATGTGGAGCATTCCGTGATAGGGTGTGACGTATACATTGGACCGGGCACGATCGTAAAGGATTCCATCATAATGAACGCCTCAAGGATCGGCCGCGACTGCGATGTGAACAAGGCCATTATCGCAGAGAACGTGACCGTGGAAGATAATGTCAGGCTGGGGATCGGCGAGGAAGCGGAAAATGAGAGTGAACCGGCCATTTATACGAACGGTCTTGTGACTGTTGCGGAGCATTCCATAATACCCTCCGGCATCACCGTAGGAAAAAACACCGTTTTAAGCGGCAGCTTTGAAAAAGAGGATTTTGATAATAAAACGCTCCCTTCCGGCAGGAGCTTCATAAAGGCAGGTGACAGATCATGAGGGCGATAGGTATCATCCTTGCGGGGGGAAACAATCACCGCATGAAGGAACTGACGAAGAAAAGAGCGGTTGCTGCACTGCCCGTGGCGGGAAGCTACAGGAGCATAGATTTTGCCCTCTCAAACATGACAAATTCCCATGTGCAGAAGGTTGCGGTATTTACCCAGTACAATGCCGGTTCGCTGAACGAGCATTTAAGCTCGTCAAAGTGGTGGGATTTTGGCAGAAAACAGGGAGGACTCTACGTTTTCACCCCTGCCGTCACTGCAGACAATCATTTCTGGTACAGGGGCACTGCCGACGCCATGTATCAGAACCTGGCATTTTTGAAAAACAGCCATGAGCCCTATGTGATCATCGCCTCGGGAGACTGCGTTTACAAGATGGATTACGGAAAGCTCCTGGAGTATCACATAGCAAAAAAGGCGGATATCACCGTTGTCGTAAAGGAACTTGCATCGGGCGAGGAGGTTGAAAGATTCGGTATCGTCCGGATGAACGAGGATTCCAGGATAGAGGATTTTGAGGAAAAGCCCATAGTCGCAAGGTCCAGTACTGTCTCCTGCGGTATCTACATCATCAGGCGCAGGCAGCTCATAGAACTCATCGAAAAGAGTTCAAAAGAGGACAGGCATGACTTTGTCAGGGATATCCTGATCAGATACAAATCCTTAAAGAGGATCTACGGCTACAGGATGCAGGGATACTGGAGAAATGTGGCCACCGTCGAGGATTATTTCAAGACGAACATGGATTTCCTCAAAAGCGAGGTCAGGGATTATTTCCTGCACAAATATCCCGATATCTATTCAAAGGTCGATGACCTGCCGCCTGCAAAGTATAATAAGGGCTCCAGGGTCGGAAACTCCCTCATATCCGCAGGCTGTATCATAAACGGTACAGTGCAGGATTCCGTCCTCTTCAAAAAGGTATTTGTGGGCAATAACTGCACCATCAAAAACTCCATAATCCTGAATGATGTGTACATAGGGGACAATTCCGTGATCGAAAACTGCATCGTTGAAAGCCACGGAACCATCAGGGCGAACTCTGAATACAGGGGCGAAAACGGGATAAAGATCGTGGTGGAGTCAAATGAGAGATATATTTTATAAATAAACTGTAAATAATCTTGAAAAAAGTGTCTAATCTATGGTATAAATTTATAGGTTCTGTTATCAGCCGGACATTCCGAGTAAGTGTCACAAAGCATAGTCTGGACGGGTAAGGGAGTTAATTAGTTTTAGAAAAGGAGTAACACCATGGAAATTACAGACGTTAGGATCAGGAAAGTTGACAAAGAAGGGAAGATGAAGGCTATAGTTTCCATTACCCTGGATGATGTATTTGTGGTACATGATATCAAGGTGATCGAAGGAGAAAAGGGTCTTTTCATCGCTATGCCCAGCCGCAAGGGAGCAGACGGCGAGTACAGGGATATAGCTCATCCCATCAACTCTGACATGAGGACAAAGATCCAGGATCTCATTCTTGAGACCTACAACAGAGAGATCGCTTCCGAAGCCTGAACGGTTGAAGGAAAAAGAGAATGTTGCTAAAATAGGAAGACCTGTGAAAACGGTCTTCTTATTTTTTTGTGAGGTTTTGTATGATAATAATAGCGGGGCTTGGAAACCCGGACAGCGAATACGAGGGCACGAGGCACAATACAGGCTTTGAGGTGATCGATGTCCTTTCGGAAAAACTGAAGATAAAGGTGAACAGAAAAAGGTTCCGGGCTTATTATGGAAAAGGAAAGGCCGGAACGGAGGATGTGCTGCTTTTAAAGCCCCAGACCTATATGAACCTGAGCGGAGAGAGCATAGCTGCGGCATGTTCTTATTATAAGACAGATATTTCACGCGATCTCATCGTGATCTATGACGATGTGGATCTTGATACGGGAAGGATCAGGATCAGAAAGTCAGGATCTGCAGGCGGCCACAACGGCATGAAGAACATCATAGAGCATCTGCATACGCAGGAGTTTGTAAGGGTACGGGTAGGTGTCGGAGCAAAGCCTGAGGGTTATGATCTCATAAACTGGGTTCTGGGTCATTTCAAGGGCGATGATGTATCCGTCATGGAAGATGCGAAAAGTAAGGCGGCCGACGCCGTGCTTTCGGTGATCGAAGAGGGCACGGACCGTGCCATGAACAGGTACAATTCATGAAAGCTTTCACAAAACCCCTTGAAAACCTGGGGATCTTTGATGAACTGAAAAAAGCAGTGAAAACGACCGGGATCACGGATGTTGACGGTTGTGTCGAGGGCGCAAGGACCTTTCTGGTGCACGCCCTGAAGGAAAAGGGCCTTTGTGTCTTTGTCACATCCGATGAAGTTTCCGCAAGGCAGATAGTTGAGGAAAACCTGCTTTTTACGAGGAATGTCTTTTATTATCCCGCAAAGGATATCATCTTTTATCAATCGTCTTTGAGCGGAAATCTGCTCACAACACAGAGGATGGCGGCGATCAGGGCCCTGACCGGATATGACGGTGACGAAAAGCTGGTCATCGTGACGACCTTTGATGCCCTGATGGAAAAGATGCCGGCACTTTCGACCATTACGGATTCGGTCATAAAGATCAGCGTTGGAGATACGCTGGACACCTCAGCGATCTCAAAAAAACTGGTTTCCTGCGGATATGAAAAGGATGTGGAGGTCCTGTCTCCCGGACAGTTTGCGGTGAGGGGAGGGATCATCGACATCTTTCCGCTGACCGATGAAAACCCTGTCAGGATAGAGCTCTGGGGTGATGAGGTGGACAGTATCAGGGGCTTTGACGCCATGAGCCAGAGGTCCATAGAAAAGCTTGAAAGCATCACGGTATTTCCTGCAACGGATATGGTGATAAGTGAAGATGCCGCGCGTTCCGCCGCAGAAGTCATCAAAAAAGAGGCAAAGGAGAGAGAGGCTTTTTTGAGGTCAAAGATGCTCACCGAGCAGGCCCACAGGATAAAGGTCAGCACGGGAGAGTTTCTGGAACAGCTAAAGGAGTATTCTCCGGCTGCAAATGCCGCCGCCTTTGTCCCTTATTTTTTTGAGGAGCTTGTAACGCTTGCTGAGCGGTTTCCGGAGGATGCGGTGTTCTTTCTTGACGAGCCGGCAAGGCTTGAGGAAAAGGGAAAAAACACGGAGCTTGAATTTTCCGAAAGCATGACACACAGGCTTGAAGGAGGATACATCCTTGCAGGTCAGACGCAGATCCTTGAAAGCACGGAGACTGTATTTGCAAAGCTTTCAAAGAGGAGCTGCATTTCCTTTTCGACCATCAGGATGAGGCATGACTGCTACAGGGAAAGGGCAGCGCTCAGCATTCTTTCAAGACCTGTGCCTGCGTATAATAAAAGCTTTGAGATGCTCTCCTTGGATCTCAAAAAGAAAAAGAGGGACGCCTTCAAAACGGTTATCCTGTCTCCTTCGCATACCAGGGCAAAGCATATAGCACAGGATCTGAACGATAATGAGGTTACGGCCTTTTACAGCGAGGATCCGGAAAGAGTGCTGCAAAATGGCGAGGTGATGACAGCCTACGGAAGCCTGGGAAAGGGCTTTGAGATCCCGGATATAGGGTTTCTTGTCATAGCGGAAACCGATATCTTTGGCAGAGAGAAAAAGAAGAGAAAAAAGCATGTCCGCATCGACGGGACAAAGATAGCAAGCTTCACGGATCTGGTCATTGGGGATTACGTGGTGCATGAAAACTTCGGTATAGGCATATACCGGGGTATAGAGCATATCGAGATAGACGGAGTCACAAGGGACTATGTCAGGATCGAATATGCCGACAACAGCTTTGTGAATGTCATTGCTTCAAACCTGGAATCCCTGCAAAAATATGCGTCCGCCGATACCGACAAAAGGGTGAAGCTTCACAGGATCGGGACCGGTGAATGGAAAAAGACCAGGCAGAAGGTCAGGGGCGCGGTCCAGGGTGTTGCAAAAAAACTGGTGGAGCTCTATGCGGAAAGGATCCAGGAAAAAGGATATGTGTTTTCCGAGGATACCCAGTGGCAGCGGGAATTTGAGGAAATGTTCCCGTATGAGGAGACGGAGGACCAGCTTCGGGCCATCGCGGATGTGAAAAGGGATATGGAAAGCCGCAGGATCATGGACCGTCTCATCTGCGGTGATGTGGGCTTCGGAAAGACGGAGGTGGCCATCAGGGCAGCCTTCAAGGCAGTGCAGGAGGGAAAGCAGGCAGCCTTTCTCGTACCCACGACGATACTTGCGGAGCAGCATTACAACACCTTCATCCAGAGGATGTCACGCTATCCGGTAAAGGTTGAGCTGCTTTGCAGGTTCAGGACTCCCACTCAGCAAAAAAAGACGATACAGGGACTCAAAAACGGTTCCGTGGATATAGTGGTCGGTACCCACAGGCTACTTTCAAAGGATGTGGCCTTTCATGATCTGGGGCTTCTGGTGGTTGATGAGGAGCAGAGATTCGGGGTGACCGCAAAGGAAAAGATAAAGGAACTGAGGAAAAATGTGGATGTGCTGACTCTCACCGCAACGCCCATCCCCAGGACGCTTCACATGTCTCTGGTCGGCATCAGGGATATGAGCCTTTTGGAGGAGGCACCCGAGGACAGGCTTCCCATCCAGACCTTTGTGATGGAGTACAGCGACGAGACAGTAAGAGAGGCCATAAACCGTGAGCTTGCCCGCAACGGACAGGTCTACTATGTCTACAACAGGATAAATGACATCGCCGACATCACAGCCCGCATCAGGACTCTCGTACCGGATGCCACGGTGGAGTACGCCCATGGCAGGATGGAGGAGAGGCGTCTTGAAAACATCATGCTTGATTTCATCAACGGGGATATCGATGTCCTCGTATCCACTACCATAATAGAAACGGGTCTGGACATCCCCAATGTCAATACCATGATAATACATGATTCCGACAGGATGGGGCTGGCGCAGCTCTATCAGCTGCGCGGAAGGGTCGGCAGATCCAACAGGACAAGTTATGCTTTTCTAATGTACAAAAGGGACAAGCTTTTGAGGGAGACGGCGGAAAAGAGGCTTGCCGCCATCAGGGAGTTCACGGATCTGGGATCCGGCTTCCGCATAGCCATGAAGGACCTGGAGATCAGGGGAGCAGGCAATGTACTCGGAGCCGAGCAGTCCGGTCATATGGAGGAGGTGGGTTACGATCTCTACTGCAGGATGCTCGACAGTGCCATCAGGCAGGAAAAGGGAGAGGAGACTCCTCCCGAGTTTTCCACCTTCCTTGACATGGATGTGGACGCATTTATTCCAAATACCTATGTCAGAAATGAGAATATCAAGCTGGATCTGTACAAGAGGATAGCTTCCGTCGGATCAAAGGAGGAGGCCTCCGATATGGAAGATGAGCTTGTCGACAGGTTCGGAAAGCTCCCCGACAGTGCAAAGAACCTGATCAGGATAGCGCTGCTGCGTTCAAAGGCACACAGGCTCTACATCGAAAAGATGGAGGTCAGAAAGGATCATATCAGATTTGATATGTTCATGAATGCAAGGATCGATCCCGCAGCCATAGCTCCCATGCTTGACAGCTTTGAAGGCAGGATGACATTTCGGACAAAGGGAAAGCCGTATTTTGTCTATGAGATAAAGGATGAAAAAAAGGACCTCATCGACATGGCTGACGAGGTCCTTGAGAAAATGCAGGTTCTGGTATAGCGTTTCTTAAATAACCGGGCTCGGATATCTATGAATCGCTGTCCGGTCAGCTGAAGGTCTTGCCCTCCACTGACATTTCGTTCAAAAGGTTTATCTTCATATCATAAAGCTTCTTTGACAGATCCACATGAACATTGTGCGGATTGACGAGTCTCCTGGTCTCATCCCAGAGAGTGTCCAGTTCTTTTTTGCAGAATTCCCGCATCTCCATGACGGAAGGAGAATCGTATACGCATTTTCCTTCATCAAATACCTTGATCATGATCTCTCTGAGGGTGAACTGGCCGGGCTTCAGATACGTCTTTTTCCAGGGCTCCTGGGGATCAAAGAGGAGCAGGTCTTCCTTTTCGCTGAAGGTCTCATCCTCAAGACAGATGAAATCGGCCTTGACCTTGCCCTCCTCATCATAGACCCTGTAGATCTTTTTGTTGCCCGGGTTTGTGATCTTTTCACTGTTTTCCGAAAGCTTGATCTTTGGTATGAAGGAACCGTCCTTTGCCTTCACTGCCGCAAGCTTGTAAACACCGCCAAAGGCAGGCCAGTCCTTTGAGGTGATGAGGTTTGTGCCCACGCCCCAGCTGGTTATCATGGCACCCTGAGTCTTGAGGGAATCTATGAGAAACTCATCCAGATCGTTGCTTGCTGAGATGATGGCATCGGGGAAGCCCGCATCATCAAGCATCTTTCTGGCTTTTTTTGACAGGTATGCAAGGTCGCCGGAATCAAATCTGACTCCGTACTGCTTCGGATGTATTCCTTTTTCTTTCAGCTCTTGAAACACCTTGATGGCGTTGGGGACACCGCTTTTTAAGGAATCGTAGGTATCTGCTATGAGCAGGCAGGCATCGGGATAGATCTCGGCGTATTTCCTGAAGGCTGTCAGCTCATCCGGAAAACTCATGACCCAGGAGTGGGCGTTCGTGCCCTTCACCGGAACATCAAAGAGCTGTCCGCACAGAACATTTGAGGTGCCGATACATCCTCCGATCATTGCAGCTCTTGCGCCATAGGTTCCGGCATCCGGTCCCTGGGCGCGTCTCAAACCAAATTCCATCACTCCGTCACCCTTTGCGGCAAAGCAGACTCTGGAGGTCTTTGTGGCGATCAGTGACTGGTGGTTTATGATGTTTAATATCGCTGTCTCCACAAGCTGGGCCTGCATGATGGGAGCGATGACCTTTACTATGGGCTCTCTCGGAAAGATCACCTCGCCCTCAGGGATCGAGTAGATGGTTCCCGTAAACCTGAAACTTTTCAGGTATTCAAGGAAGTCCTCACGGAATATGTTCAGAGAACGGAGATAGTCGATGTCTTCTTTTTCAAATCTCAGTTCCTTGATGTACTGTATCAGCTGCTCAAGGCCTGCCATGACGGCATAGCCGCTTTCAAGCGGGTTTGTGCGGTAGAACATGTCAAAAATGACGGTCTGGTTTGCGTTTTCATTTTTGAAGTAGCCCTGCATCATTGTCAGCTCGTACAGATCGGTCAGCAGAGTCAGGTTTTGTCTGTCCATAGCATCCTCCGTTCGTGATGTACTGTGTTTCTATAAATTATGCTTTTTTGGAGGGGTAAAGTCAATATGGGTAAGTGATGATAGAGGGATCTCAAGGGGACGGAGCCGCAGCCGGCGGGGTGTCTGCAGGTTCCGTGCCGCTTGCCTGTTTTTTCTCGTCTATGATACCGGTAAAACGCCTTCAGTTTTTGATTTGTCCATAACCAGAAACACACTATTTCAAAGCAACTTTGTTTTCCGAATCTGATTCTACCAATTATCGACGTTTTGCGCAAGACGATTTACACATTTCGTTTTTTTTTAAAAGGAAACATTCTCTTCTGCTTCGTTACGCGCTCTGTTATTCGGAGGCAAACCTGTTAAAGTGCCAGATTACGACTAACAACGCGTTCAACAGCCAGAAAAGGACCCCCATACGCACATTGAACAGGACATGATCGCCGATGCCCCCGATTGTGACGCCAAGGCTCATCAGCAGGTAACCTGCCGCAAAAGCCCTCGCCCATAAAAACCTTGCCTTCCGGGCCAGCTTTACAGCCAGATAAAGCATGCTGAACCAGGCACACAGGAACAGCATCAGTCCCGGGATTCCCAGCTCCGCAGCAACATTTAAAAACAGGTTGTGGCAGTGAT
>CAMVDF010000009.1 GCA_947166195.1 uncultured Lachnospiraceae bacterium | reverse complement strand
CGCACCGGTATTCAACCGCGTTGTGTCCCTGAAGTCGTCCTTTAAGCTTCCGGCGCAGCAGTGATGTTTTTATTATGATAAAAAACAGGAGAAGAGGATCATGGCAAAGGGTTTCGGAAAGTTTTTGTTTGGTGCCGTAATCGCAGGTGCTGCAGCGGCAGGTGTTTATTATTGGCTGAAGTCCGGTGAGGAACTGGAGGATTTTGACGATTTTGATGATGATGTAAATGATGAGCTTGAGGAGTTTCTCGAGGAGGAAGCAAAGAACAGCGAAAGAGAGTATGTTCCCCTCGATCTTTCAAAGGACAGAAAGGCCGGAGAGGGAGACAGGGTCATCGGAAATGTAAGTGACGGAAAGGACAATGTTGTAAAGGAATCCGATGAGGCCGGAAATGAGGCAAAGGAGTTTAAATTTACGGATCTGACGGACAATAACGGAAAATAACGGGGGGAGGTAGGACATGTCACTGGTAAGGACAAATGATAAGTGCATCGGATGTAACAGGTGTATCAAGGCCTGCAGCAGCATGGGGGCAAACATCGCCGTGGAAAGGGACAGGGGAAACGTGATCGACGTGGATCCTGAAAGGTGTATCGCCTGCGGGGCGTGCCTTGATGCCTGCGAGCATGGAGCCAGGGAATACATAGATGATGTGGAGCAGTTCTTTGAGGATCTGAAAAAGGGTGAAAAGATATCTGTTCTCATAGCGCCTGCCTTTCTGGCAAATTACCCGAATGACTACGAGAAGTATCTGGGGATGCTCAAAAAGCTGGGAGTCAACCGCTTCATCAGCGTATCCTTCGGAGCGGATATCACTACCTGGGGATATATCAAGTACATAACGGAAAACAATTATTTTGGCAGCATATCCCAGCCCTGTCCTGCAGTCGTGGGATATATAGAAAGGTACACACCGGAGCTTCTGCCAAAGCTCATGCCCGTGCAGTCACCCATGATGTGCGGTGCCATATATGTGAAGAAATACATGAAGGTGGACGACAAGCTGGCCTTCATCAGCCCGTGCATAGCAAAAAAGAACGAGATCGATGATCCGAATAACCGCGGGTATGTCTCATACAACCTGACCTTCTCGCATCTGGTGAAGTATCTGAAGGAGAATCCGGTAAGCGGCGCAGTACCCTACAAGGATGAGATCGAGTATGGTCTCGGCTCCATCTATCCCATGCCCGGAGGACTCAAGGAGAATGTGTACTGGCTTTTGGGCGAGGATGCTCTGGTCCGCCAGATGGAGGGTGAGCATCATATGTATGAATACCTCCAGCGGAACAAGGACAGGATCAAAAACGGCAGGACTCCGTATCTGTTTGTGGATGCACTCAACTGCACGAACGGGTGTCTTTACGGACCGGGTACCGAGGCGAGGGCCGATATGAACGAGGATGTGTTCATGGCGATCCAAAGGATCAAGATGAACAGCAAGAACAATTCAAAGAAGTCCGCCTGGGGCCGCGGTCTGACGCCTGAAAAGCGTCTGGCGGCGCTGAACAGGCAGTTTGAAAATCTCAAGCTCGATGACTTTGTCAGAAAGTACACTGACAGGAGCAAGGACTGCGCATTCAGGATACCCACCGAGAGCCAGCTGGATGAGATTTTCAAAAAGATGGCAAAGGATACCGAGGAGAAGCGCCAGATAGACTGCGGCTGCTGCGGATATGATTCCTGCAGGGAAATGGCCATAGCGATCTTTAACGGATTCAACCATATCCATAACTGTGTACACTATATCAAGGACCGTGCCTATGAGGAAAAGGACCGTGCGATCTCGCTGACCGAGGAGGTACAGAAAACCCACGAGGATATGAGGCAGAGAAAGACAAAGCTCGGAGAAGAGATCAGCGAAAACTTCGATGTGCTGAGGGATTCCATAGCACAGATCGAGCAGGCAAGTACCGACAATGCGATCTCTACCGCCGGTATTTCGGATGAGATGTCAAATGTCGACAGGTTTGCAAAGGAACTCCGCGATGTGCTCTCCGAGATAGACGGATATCTGCAGAAGCTTGAAAAGAATAATACCGATGTCATAGCCATATCCTCGCAGACAAATCTCCTGGCATTGAACGCTTCCATTGAGGCGGCCCGTGCAGGCGAGGCAGGCAGGGGCTTTGCAGTGGTAGCTGAAGAGATCAAAAAGCTGGCGGATGATTCAAAGGCCACGGCTGATGACAGCAACAAGAACAACAGCGATATCAAGGCCACTGTCGATCAGCTGATAGTCAAATCCGAGAGGCTCAGCGAGATAGTAGAAAGTGTAAACGGACGTGCCACAAATCTGGAGGCCTCCGCAGAGGAGACATCCGCATCCATAGATGTGATGAAGGATATAGCCGGAAATGTGGAAAGTTCATTAAAGCAGATAATAGAGGATTGAAAAAATGGAAAAAAAGAAGGGCTCATTTTCAGCAAGGACGATCACAATAACGGCAGTGTTGCTCGCTATATGTATAGCAAGCCAGTTTTTCAAGAACCTGAGCATTTTTATCACAGGTCCTATAATAAATACCTGTATAGCGCTCACGGTTCTTCTGGTGAATCTGCCCTGTGCCCTGGTACTTTGCATCATAACTCCGATAACGGCATATTTCATAGCCTCATCTCCGGTCATGATAGCTGTTCCGGGTATCCTGCCCCTTATCATGCTGGGCAATGCGGTATTGGCTGTGTGTACGCAGTTTCTTATCAAACCCGCAGTCAGTGGTTCGGGAAAGATCATATCAGTGAAAGCTATCTGCATGGGTGTCATAAGCGCCGCAGCAAAGGGACTTGTGATGGGACTTACCATATCCCTGTGGCTGCTGCCCACCTTCATACCGGCGGAAAGTCCACTTCGGGGGAAGCTTGGTACCTTCCAGATGACCTTCGGTCTTTTCCAGTTTATCACGGCCCTCATCGGATTTGTCTATGTATTCATCCTGCTGATCCCGCTCAGAAAGACCATGGCGGCAAAGGATTGATGTTTTATGAAAAACAATGTAAATACTCTGTTGGATAATTCGATACGAAGCCTCTTTCAGATGATCACGGCCATAACCGATCGTACCGGAGAGTGCCGCATCATCGATCATAATAAGGAACTGGATAATGTAACATCATCCGGTTCCTTTTTGGAATTACGCCAAAGCCTGATAAAGCACATCCATCCTGCAGACAGGGAAGCCTTCATACAGTTTACGGACCGTGATACCTGTGTGGAAGCACTGAAAGAACGGGTGCACATATCCATGGAATGCAGGCTCAGACATACCGACAGCAGGTATTACTGGTCAGAGATGATCATCTGCAATACAACTGCCGAGGACAGCACGGAGGGAAATGATTTTCTCTTTCTCATACGGGACATCAATGACAGAAAGGTGCAGGAGATCAGACATGAAAGAGAGGAGAGGCTGATAATAAAAAATCTCCAGAGCCGGTATGACGCCCTCTTTGAAGAAAACATGACAGATCAGCAGACTGGATGCTATAACCGCAAGGGTCTGAAGTATTATTCGGATATAGTCATAGACGAGGCATGGAGAAACAGCAGGGATCTCTTTGTCTGCGTCGCCGATCTGAACGGACTGAAGCATTTGAATGACACCTACGGACATGCTGCAGGAGACGAGGCCATAGCAGCGGTCTCCGGTATCCTGAAGGATTCTGCGCCCTCGGGATCAAAAGCCGTGAGGATAGGGGGAGATGAATTTCTGATCTTTGCAGCCGTGGAAAGAGGCAGCAAAGAGCCGGACGATTTTTCAAAAAAAGTTGAAAAGGGACTTGAGGATTATAATGCGTCCCATTCAAATCCGTATTCTGTGGGAGCAAGCTACGGCTTTGTGGTGCTCCCGGTGAAAAAAGGCATGACAAGCCTTGATGAATACATTGAAATGGCTGATGCCAGAATGTATGAGATGAGGGTTCAAAGAGACCGGTACAGGAGAGACTGAAGGTCGCTCATGTTGCACAAAATCAAGGATTGTTTTATAATCGGGAATGGTATCATTCATTTTGCGGAGGTGTAAAAGTGGGTATTTTGTCGGGACTTGGTAATTTGGGAGTGGACATCAAGGACGGAAATCTGTTTGCCGAGGAAAAAAAGGCGGAGGCGGCGGCTGAGGCTGTTGAGCAGAAAAGTCCTGAAGAACTGGAAGCCGAGGATCTCCTGAAAAAAACGGGAAACTGTCCCGTGTGTGGAGGACAGTTCCATTATCTTGCAGTCAAGGCAAACCGTGTCAGACTTCTTGGCCAGGATGTGGATCTGCGTCCCAAATATGAGCAGTTTGACAGTCTGAAATATAATGTGATCGTGTGCAACAAGTGCGGATATGCGGCAAGAGGCCAGGCCTTCAATGATGTGACCACAAAGCAGAAGCAGGTGATCCGTGAAAAGATCGCGGCCAATTACAGAAATACCGATCACGACGAAAACAAGACAGTTTACGATTACGATACAGCCATTAACCGTTACCAGAGGGCTCTGGCAACGGCCATTGTAAAGGGAGCAAAGAATTCCGAAAAAGCATATCTGTGCCTCCAGACGGCATGGATAGTCAGGGGCAAGAGGGAGAGCCTTGACAAAAATTCACCTACCTACGCCCAGGATGTTAAGGAATGCAGGGACAACGAACTTGAACTTTTGAACAACTCTCTTGAAGGCTTTACAAAGGCCAGATCCTCCGAGGATTTTCCCATGTGCGGCATGGACGAGCATACCGTGGACTACATCATCGCAGCCATCGGATATGAGTGCGGCAAGCCCGATGTGGCCACAAAACTTCTCTCCGAGCTTCTCGTATCAAAGACAGCCGGAAACAGGATCAAGGACAAGGCCAGAAATCTCAAGGAACTCATTTCAGAACAGAAAAAACAGTGATAATTTTTCGCTTATTTTTTTAGTGGGACAGGGGACGTATCTCTGTCCCACAATTATGTAAACTCACTACGCAGTGTACCGTACTATATGTATTGCAAATAATACAGTCTGCCACACAGTAATTGATTGACATAAAAGTGGGACACAGAAACGTCCCCTGTCCCACTTTGGAAGAGACTCGTGCATGAAAAAACAGGAAAATTCATCTAAACTTTTTTTGATAATACTTCTGCTGCTTTATTTTTCGTCGATGTTTTTTGTTTCCATGGCATCCAGATCGCAGGAGGTGCTGATGCTCGGAGACAGGATCCTGCCCTTTTCGGCTTTTGCGGGGATCCTTTCTTCTATGGCAAATATATGCATCATCTTCATGGTGGTCTTCAGTGACCGGGTGGGATTTGTCCTTGCCCTGATCGCCATGATGCTGCAGTTTCCCGGATATATAATGGGCCTGCACAGGAGCCCGAATCTGGCAAGCCTGCCGGGACTTTTCGGAAATCTTCTCACGATAGTGGCCATAATAGTCATATTCAGAAGAAAGAGGATGATCAACAGGCTGCAGGAAAAGGAGATGGATTTTCTCAAGAAACAGCAGCAGTTTTCACAGTACCTCTTTGAGCAGACAGCAACAGCACTGGTAAATGCCATCGATGCCAAGGACACCTATTCCAGGGGACATTCGGTGAGAGTGGCCAGGTATTCCGAGAGGATCGCAAGGATACTGGGCATGTCTGAGGAGGAGTGTGACAGGGTATATTATTCAGGTCTGCTCCATGATGTCGGCAAGATCGGGATAGATGACAGGATCATCAACAAGAACGGAAAACTCACTCAGGAGGAGTATGAGATCATCAAGCAGCATCCTATGATGGGAAACCAGATACTTTCAAGCATCGATGCATTTCCGTATCTGAGCATAGGGGCACATTATCATCATGAACGCTACGACGGAAAGGGATATCCCGACGGGCTTAAAGGGGAAGACATCCCGGAGATTGCCCGTATCATTTCGGTGGCCGATGCATATGATGCCATGACCTCAAACAGGAGTTACAGGGATGCCATACCGCAGTTTCTGGTGAGGGAGGAGATAGTCAAGGGCTCCGGAACCCAGTTTGATCCAAAGATAGCATCGGTCATGCTCAAGATCATTGACTCCGATATCGAATACAGACTGAAGGAAACAAAGGCCTTTGAGGTTTCCGAGGGCATCCTTGTCACGGATCATCCGGTGAAGATCAGCTTCACGATCAGATGCGGGGAGAATGTTGCGGAAGATGAGAGAGATCTTTCGATGATATTGTTTGACTCCTTTGACGCCAGAATACACACGGATGAAAAGACTGTCAGGGAACTGGATTTCCTTGAGTACTGTCAGATCAGGCCGGACGGGAGTTATACGATAGGTGCCGCCAGAAAGATACAGGCGGACATAAAAACGGAGGGGAAGGGTCCGGTCCCGGAAGACGGCGTGAAATACGAGATCGAGGCGGTCAGATACAAGGATCATCTCAGTATAAAGGTCGACGACACTACAAAGACCATGGATTTCATCATTGCGATGCCTGACAGCTCGCGCTATGCATACCTCGGATACAAAGGAGTGGGTTACACCGTCAGCGATGCCGTGACAGAGAGATCCGAAACGGCCATAGGAAAGGACCATATCCCGCGGATCGCGGAGGAGATCAGCTATATACGTGATAATACAGGCGATATACCCAATGTCCAGGTGGACGGTCCACAGACGGAGCATTCGGAGGGGTTTGCCGTCGGTGAGGGGCTGAAGCTGTCCTTCCACACCATGAGCCTGCCCACATCAAGGCTCATTTGGCACTGCCCGTACATAGACATTTATCAGTCGGATGACGGAAAGGTAAAGGGAAACGGCTACACCGAGCTTGCCGTTGTGCGGCTTGACGGTGAGATCATGGGTGACGGCGCTTCGGAAAATAATAAAACCTTTGTCGTCAAAACCGACGGTTTCAAGGGCTGGGATGAGTGGAAAAAAGTCAACAGAAACGGGATGGACTGCGTCGTGGAACTGGAGAGAAGGGGCGACAGGATGATCACAACGACGGAGAACCTGGGTGTCCAGATCACAAATTCCACAAACATCGCAAATCCGTCAAAAGAGGTTTATGCAGCGCTGACGGGTGATCAGTGTGCGATCACCGGTATCAGGATAAGTTCCAGATAAACATCACAAAAAATAAAGGAGGTGCGTCATGTCTTTTTTGGCCGGTTTCATGCTGCCTCATCCGCCCCTTGCAGTCCCCGAGGTGGGCGGAGGCGATGAAAAGATGATACAGCCCACCATCGACGGGTTTGTAAACATTGCAAAAAAGATCGCCGAGCTCCAGCCTGAGACGATCATTCTCACATCTCCGCATTCCGTAATGTACCACGATTATTTTCATATCTCTCCCGGAAGGAGCGCAAAGGGGAGCTTTTCATCCTTCAGGGCACCGCAGGTTTCGATGAGCGTTGATTATGATGATGAGCTTGTACGCGCCATAGAAAGCCGGGCAAAAAAGCTTCAGTTTCCCGCAGGTACTTCGGGCGAAAAAGATCCGAAGCTGGATCACGGTACCATGGTTCCTCTATATTATGTAAATCAATACTATACGGACTACAGACTTGTCAGGATCGGGCTTTCCGGGCTTTCCCTTGAGGCCCATTACCAGCTTGGCCGTATAATAAGAACGGCGGCGGACAGCCTGAAAAGACGCTGTGTTTTTCTGGCGAGCGGCGATCTGTCCCATTGCCAGAAGGAGAGCGGACCCTACGGTTTCAAAAAGGAGGGGCCCGAATATGATGAAAAGTTGATGGCTGTCATGGAAGGCGGCGACCTGAAAAAACTCCTGGTTTTTGACGAAGAGTTTCTGGAGCTTGCCGAGGAGTGCGGCCACAGGTCATTTACCATCATGGCAGGCGCATTTGACGGCATATCACTGAAACCTCATATCCTGTCCCATGAGGCAACCTTTGGTGTGGGGTACGGCACCGGCATTTTTATTCCCGAAAAGGAGGAGATGAGCATGTCATCCGATGATCCTCTGGTGAAGCTTGCAACGGCTTCCATCCATGAGTATGTGAATAATAAAAGAGTCCTGAAAGATTACGAGATCCCGGATGTCATCAAAGGACAGAGAGCAGGTGCCTTTGTTTCAGTTCATGAAAGCGGGATGCTGCGCGGATGTATAGGAACCATCTGCCCGGTGCGGGATACCCTGGCTGAAGAGATCGTCCGAAATGCCGTATCGGCGGTTTCGGAGGATCCCAGGTTTTCACCCGTAACACCTGATGAACTGCCTGATCTTGAGATAAACGTGGACATCCTCACGGAGCCTGAGGATATATCCTCCATGGATGAGCTTGATGTGAAAAAGTACGGAGTCATCGTTACAAGCGGTTACAAAAGAGGACTTTTGCTGCCTGATCTTGAGGGTGTTGATTTGGTCATCGAGCAGGTACTCATAGCAAAAAGGAAGGCCGGCATTGGGGACAGGGAGCCCTACACCATGCAGAGATTTGAGGTGATAAGGCATGTCTGATGCTCTGGTGTGTCCTGCATGTCCGCGGCGCTGCACGCTTTCGGAGGGCATGACGGGAGCCTGTCTTGCAAGGAGAAATAAGGGCGGCAGGATCGAAAGCATAAACTACGCTCTTGTTACATCAATAGCCCTTGATCCCATAGAAAAAAAGCCTCTCTTTCATTTTCATCCCGGAACGAAGATACTGTCGGTGGGGAGCTTTGGCTGCAATCTGAAATGCCCCTTCTGCCAGAACCATGATATATCACAGGCGGGTTACGAAACGACGGAAACGGAAAAACTCCTGCCTCGGGACCTCCTTGAGATCGCGCTTCAGGCACGGCGTGAGGCCGGGAACATCGGCGCGGCGTTTACCTACAATGAGCCTTTGACCGGGTATGAATATGTCAGAGACTGCGAGATCCTTTTGAAAGAAAATGATCTGTGTACCGCTGTAGTCACCAACGGGTGTTTCAGGGAGGAGATCCTCCGGGAGGTCCTGCCCGGTACGGATGCCTTTAACATAGATCTGAAGGGGTTTTCGCAAAAAGTCTATGATGTTTACGGAGGGGATCTTGAAACCGTAAAGCATTTCATAGCAGCTGCTGCAAAGCACAGCCATGTGGAGATCACATCCCTTATCGTCCCCGGGATAAACGACAGTCTTTCGGAAATGGAGGAGGAGGCGGAGTGGATCGCATCGGTAGATCCCGCAATCCCTTTGCATATCAACAGATACTTCCCGCGATACAGATACAGCAAGGCTCCGACACCGGTGGAGCTGCTTTTTGAAATGAGGGATTCGGCGGGAAAATATCTTGAAAATGTCCATGTCGGAAACATCTGACCTGTGTTTGCCATGAATGCTGATAAAAAAACAGCTCTTTCAGGTATCGCGGTTTTTGTGCTTGTGGAGCTTTTCAATATAATAAGTGCGTGGGTGAACGGGGATCTGCTGTCGGGGAATCCTGCGCCGGTCCTGCTATTTTCATATCTTTGCGTCAGCATCTTTGAGGAGACTGTCTTTCGTATCCTGCCGGTGCGTTTTTTTGCCGCAAGGCTTTCATCAAAGAGGGATGAGGTACTGCTCATCCTTGCAACTTCCGCGGCCTTCGGGCTCTTTCATCTGGTCAATCTTTTTTCCGGGGCTTCTTTTTCGTACACCGTTTTGCAGATCATTTTTGCATCGTGCATAGGAACTTTTTTCTGTGTGCTATTTTTGCGGACGGGATCTCCGCTGCTCATCGTTGTGCTGCATTTTGCGCATGATGTGATAACGGGTTTCAACACGCCGGAGCTTGACCGCGGTATCATCTTTTCCGGGGAGGTTATGTTTTCCGAGATCGTTGTGGTATTGTCGCAGGCAGCGGTGTTTCTGGGGTTTGCGGTATATTGGATGCGCAGGGAGCGTTGAAAGTTTGTGACGGCACAGTCTTCGACGGGGACGCATATGCTGTTTTGCGCCGCTCTTTTTTGCGGCGTCCTGATACTTGGAAAGTGCTCAAAAAACAGGGACGCGGGTACATGGATGTACCCGCGAGGCCGAATTGAGCTTGGAGCGAATTGAGGCCGGTCCCGTGACTATCCAAAAACCACAGGCACTTTCTTAGTATCATAGCCGCAAAAAAATAAGCAAGCAAAACAGAATATGCGTCCCTCACAGATATATGCTGATGCCATCAGTAAACGCACGGTGAACATACTGATCCGCGCTTCTTTATTTTACGTTTGTATTATGGTAAAATCAGATGTTATGAATAAATTCAGGATCATGGCCGTGATGCTTGTCGTGCTTGCCGCTGTTTCTGTTGTTTCCTGCGGGAAAAAGGGAAAGAAGGAAGAGCAGGAGATAGTTCTCACGACCGGATTTGAGGAAAACGAGATATTTTTCATCGGGACCGAAAGATGTACCGTGCCCGAGCTGAACGTGTATGTGCGGACATCCCAGAGCCAGTACGAAGGCGTGTTCGGCGAGGAGATCTGGGACAGGGACATCGGCACGGAGACTCTGGAGCAGTATCTGAAAAGGATGGCGCTGTACAGGCTTGCAAAGATCAAGGCGATGAAGCTCCTGGCCGCGCGTGAAGGCGTGAGCCTGGATGAGGAGGAAGAACGCAAGTGCAAAAGGGCGGCAGGGGAATACAGCGGGTCGCTGTCGGAACAGGACAGAAAGCTTCTGGATGCCGATGAGGATCTCATATACAGGATGTACAGTGAGTTTGCCCTCGCCGACAAGGTCTACAAAAGCATCACGGATGATGTGAATCCCGAGATCAGCGACGATGAGGCAAGGACCATAACCGTCAAGCAGATAATGATCAAGACCTTTTACAGGGATATATCCGGGAACCGTATTGATTATAATGAAAAGCAGAAAAAGGAGGCCTATGACAGGGCATCCACCATGCTGAAGCGCCTTCAGAACGGAGAGGATTTTGATGCCCTGGCGGAACGCTACAACGAGGATACACAGCTGATCTACTCCTTTGACAAGGAAAGCACCCTGCCGGCGGAGTTTGTTGAGGCGGCCTTCAACATGGAGACAGACGAGGTTTCGGATATCATTGAGACTCCCTTCGGATATCATGTGCTCAAATGCGTGAGCACCTTTGACAGGGAGCAGACGGATGAGAACAAACAGAAGATCCTGTCACAGAAAAAGGAAGAGGTTTTTGGCAGAACTTATGATGAATTTGTCCAGACGCAGTATTCGGGTTTGAATGATGAACTCTACAATGCAACGACCTATGACAGGTCGGTGCTTGAGACGGACGAGAGCTTTTTTGACGTATACAACAGGGTATTTGCGGAAGAAGAAGGATGAGCGGGATGGATTACAGTCGCAGGGGAATACAGAACAAAAGAGCGGAGCTGAATGCAAAGATGCCGAAATTTGCAAACATGTTCGGCGCATTCTTTTATCAGGCCACGCTGATCCTCATCGTGGCAGCGGGGCTTGCGGGCTGCTTTGCAGGGGTCGGGGTCTTTCGCGGAGTGCTGGCTTCATCGCCGGATATATCCACGATTGATGTGCGCCCGACAGGCTATTCATCCACAGTCTATGACAGCCAGGGAAATCAGATCACAAAGCTTGTGGCCACGAATTCAAACAGGATCTATCAGACCATAGACAAGATACCCATAGATGTACAGCATGCCTTTGTAGCCATAGAGGATGAGAGGTTCTATGAACACAACGGTATAGACATCAAGGGTATATTCCGCGCGGCCTATATCGGCATCACAAAGAGAGATTTCTCTCAGGGCGCCAGTACCATCACCCAGCAGCTCATAAAAAACAATGTCTTCACCTCCTGGACCTCAGAGTCCTCATTTACGGACAAGCTCAAGAGAAAGATACAGGAGCAGTTTCTGGCAACCCGTCTCGAAAAAAGGCCTGACATGACAAAGGATGCCATCCTCGAGCTGTATCTCAACACCATCAATCTCGGGCAGAATACGCTGGGAGTCCAGGCGGCATCTCTGCGTTATTTCAATAAACCTGTTTCGGAGCTTGACCTTTCCGAAGGTGCTGTCATAGCGGCGATCACGAGTAATCCGTCAAGATACAACCCCATATCCCATCCGGACAACAACGCCATCAGGAGAAAGCTGGTCCTCGACAGGATGCTCGAGCAGGGTTTTATTACCGAAAGCGCATACAATCAGGCGATGAATGATGATGTGTATTCAAGGATACAGACCGTCAACATGGCTGTGGAAAAAAATTCCATCAATTCGTATTTCGTTGATGCCATGATCAAGCAGGTCATGAGTGACATGAAGAACAAGCTGGGCTACTCCGATAACCAGGCCTATAATATGCTCTATTCGGGAGGGTTGCAGATCTTTGCGACCCAGGATCCGCGCATTCAGAAGATATGTGATGAGGTATGCTCCGATCCCGAAACTTATCCCGACAAAACAGAGTATCTCCTTGATTATCAGATAACCGCGACTGACAGGGACGGCAATGCCCAGAATTTTTCATCTCAGATGATGGCGCTTCATTTCAAGGAGGAGGGCAGGAACGGCTATGACAGGCTTTATTCCTCCGAAGAGGAGGCACGGGCCGATGCCGATGCCTACAGGTCCTATGTCGAAAGTCAGGGTTACACGGTAGTAAACGATCATATATCCATAACCGCCCAGCCTCAGATTTCTCTCACCGTTGCGGATCAGGCAACAGGCTACATCAAGGGCATCGTGGGAGGCAGGGGTGCAAAGACGGCAAGTCTTACCCTGAACCGGGCCACCGACACCATGAGGCAGCCGGGATCCACCTTCAAGGTTGTATCGACCTATGCACCTGCCTTTGATACGGGACAGAAGACCCTGGCCTCTGTATCCATGGATGAACCCTTTAACTATGTGAACGGACGTCCCGTGTCCAACTGGTACACCGGATACAAGGGCGTGTGTACAATGAGATACGGTATAGAGCAGTCTCTCAACATCATCACGGTGAAGACTCTCACGGACATCACGCCGCAGCTTGGATTTGAGTATCTGCAGAGATTCGGTTTCACAACCCTGGTTGACAGTGAGGTACTCCCGGATGGCAGTGTGGCAACAGATATCACGCAGGCTCTGGCTCTCGGAGGCATAACTCACGGTGTTAAAAACCATGAGCTCAATGCAGCGTATGCGACCATAGCCAATAAGGGCGTATATATCGAGCCTACCTTCTACACAAAGATCCTCGACCATGACGGGAATGTTCTGATCGACAACACCAGGATCCAGGGCAGACGGGTTCTGAGGGACTCCACGGCCTATTGCCTGACCTCAGCCATGGAGGATGTTGTTACCAAGGGAACCGGCGGAGCGGTCCGGTTTGAGGGACAGAAACTTGCCGGAAAGACGGGTACGACCTCCGATAATAAGGACGTGTGGTTCGCCGGTTTTTCACCTTATTATACCTGTACCACCTGGGCAGGCTATGACAACAACGAACAGCTTTCGGACAGCGCCCAGAGAGCGCTTGCAAAGACTGTATGGAAGGCTGTGATGTCAAGGATCCATGAGGGCTTTCCGGAAAAGGATTTTGAAAAGCCTGAAAGCGTTGTGACGGCGCTTGCCTGCAACCAGTCGGGAAATCTGGCAGCGGATTTCTGTCAGGCAATGGGATCTGCCTATGTGGAGTATTTTGACAAGGAGTTTGTACCCAAGGAGCCCTGTACGGGTCATCTTCTGGGTGAATATTATATGTGCGCACTCACCGGCCAGGCGGCAAGCGAGACCTGTCCTGTCAGGGTTCCCGGAGTGCCTATAGTGGGAGGATGGTGTCCTCATTCCATCAACGAGGACGGAACGGTACGGACGGATCCGACTCCGGCAGAGCTGGCCCAGGCCATGATGGCTTCTCAGGGACAGGAGGGGCAGGCTGATCCGCTGCAGACGGCGCAGGATGCGGTGGCAGGTCTCGTGCAGCAGACACCGGAAAATCCCCAGCCCGTGCCGGATCTGAGCCAGATGATACCGGTGCAGCCCGGCAACTGATATGTCGGTGTATCAGGGGGACGGTTCTGTGTGACAGATTCTGTATCAGAGGGACGGTTCTCTGTGACAGTTTCTCTTTTGGGGAAGCAGCTACTGCTTTGCTTGCAGTTTTTTCACGTCTATGATACTAAGAAAGTGCACGCAGGGGTTGTGTAAGTCACGGAACCGGTCGCGATTCGCTCCGGGCTCAACGCTCCCTTGCAGGTACATCCTTGTACCTGCATTCCTGAGTTTGTGCACTTTCAAGTATCATGTACGGCGTGAAAAAGAGCGGCGCAAAACAGTCAGCTGCTTCCGGCAGAGAGATATGGCACAGGGGGACGGTTCTCTGTAACGCACATTATTAGCTAAGGAGCAGATATGAATTACAGCGGAGTAAGTGTTTCAGTTATTATAGCGATCTACAATGCCGAGAAGTATCTGAAGAGGGCTCTTGATTCTCTCATGCAGCAGACTCACCGGCGTTTTGAGATCATCTTTGTGGAGGACGGTTCCACTGATGATTCAAAGGCGATCCTTGCAAGATATTCCGCGATCGATGACCGGATCAAGGTGCTTCATCAGCCGGTGGAATCGCACAATGCTTCCAGAGCCTTCAACATGGGAATAGATCACGCCAGAGGCGAATATCTGCTTTTATTAAACGACTATGACATATTTGAGCCGGATCTGGTGGAAAAGACCATAAACAAGGCAAGGGAGACGGGAAGCGACATAGTACTTTTTGACGGTTATCTCTATGATGCCGAAACGGATTCCGACAGATATACCGACATTTACCTCAACAGGGTGGCGCTTGGCGGGAGGGAGACCTTCAGGCCGAAAGACAGGGCGGAGGATCTGTACAGCCTCAGCGCGGGATGTACCTGGAATATGCTGATATCAAGGCATCTCCTTGATTATTATAATATCAGGCTGCGGGATCTGGACGGAGCTTTTGACCTGGAATTTTCATATCTGGCGCTTTCGTGTGCAAGCCGTGTGGGAGTTCTCTATGAACGGCTCGTCCACAACAGGCGGTATGCGGAAAATAATCACAGGACAAGGATAAATGAATGGCCGGAAACGGGGTATATGGCCTATTTCAACCTGAAGGAGGAACTTATGAAGAGATCCCTCTATGAGACCTTCAGGGTTGCTTTTGTCAACAAGGTCATGACGGAGATCGAGGACTACCTGAAAAGGATGACGGACAGTGAGAGCTTCCTCAAACTCTACGGAGCGCTTCAAAGGGAGTATCTGTACAAGCTGGGGACGTATGAGATCAGGGATGAGGAGTTTGCCACCAGGCATTCGCTGCTCATCAGGAATGCCATAAAGAACATGCAGCCCATGGAATATCTTCTCAATGCGAAGGATGATGTCATAGAAAGGGAGAGGGATTATTTCAGGCTACCCTTTGACAGGGACAGGCAGGAGGGGGTGAGTGTTGCCATATTCGGATCGGATGACCTGGCGACGCGCACTTATTATAATGCTCTCAGGGAGGATGATGTGGAGGTGGTCTGCTGGACCGATTTTGACACGACGGGCTTCAATCCCATCATAAAGAGCGTGGAGGAGATGAAGGAGAGGGATCCTGATTACATCGTCGTGGTAAATCCCGGAGTTACCTACCTGAAGAGGGTGAAGCAGTTTTTGCGCTCAAAGGGCGTGGATACTGATAAAGTCGTTTCACTGAGATAGTGTATCAGGGGGACGGTTCTCTGTTTCAAGGGGACGGTTCTCTGTTTCGCTTTCGTGTGGTGATGCCGTGAAACGCTGATGAATACTGGCGTAACAGAGAACCGTCCCCTGTTACGCTGTTACGCGAAGGAAAAAATTATGGAAAATACCGAGATCGAACGTAAATGGATGATAAGAAAATTGCCCGAAGATCTTTCGGGGTATGAAAGCATCGGGATGGAGCAGGCATATTTAAATATCTCCCCGACGGTGAGGATCAGGAGAGAAAATGATGAGTATTTCCTGACCTACAAGGGCATCGGAGAGGGCATTTCGCATACGGAATACAACCTGCCCATCACGAAGGAGGCTTTCCTGCATATGCTGCCAAAGGCTGACGGGATCGTGATCAGAAAGACAAGGTATGTAATCCCTCTTGAAGGGAAACTGAAGGCGGAACTTGACATATTCAATGAGCCCTACGAGGGATTAAGGATCGTGGAAGTGGAATTTGATTCGCTTGAGGAGGCGGAAGCTTTTACGGCACCGGACTGGTTTGGCGAGGATGTAAGCAACGATCCCAGGTTCAGGAATGCGAGGATGGCGGTTGAAGGTACGCTGAGGATTTAGCCGGCGAAACAGAGAACCGTCCCCCTGATACAAAAACGAAACAGAGAACCGTCCCCCTGATACAACGCGGTATCTTGATATTAATAGTGGTTTTGTGGTATATTTATAGGGTTGCGGGCAGAAGGCCTGCAGCCCATAATTGATTTTTGAAAGGAATTTATAAGAAGATGAGTCTGAAGGTCGAAAAATTAGAGCATAACATGGCAAAACTTACGATAGAGTCCGGTGCAGACGAGCTTGAAAAGGCTCTGCAGGGCGCATATCAGAAACAGAAGGGCAGGATCAATATCCCCGGATTCAGAAAGGGCAAGGCCCCCAGACAGCTGATAGAAAAGATGTACGGTCCGGAAGTGTTTTACGAGGAGGCGGCAAACGACCTGATAAATACGGCGTATGCAAAGGCACTGGAGGAGACTGACGAAGAGATAGTATCAAGACCCCAGATCGAGGTGGTACAGATCGAGAAGGGCAAGCCCTTCATATTCACGGCTGAGGTGGCATTGAAGCCTGAGATACAGGTCGGAAAATACAAGGGCGTAAAGGTCGAAAAGATCAATACCGAGGTAAAGGATGCCGAGATAGAGGACAAGCTCAAAGAGGAACAGAGCAGAAACGCCAGAAAGGTGGATGTGACTGACCGTGCCGCAAAGGACGGGGATATCGTGAACATCGATTATTCAGGAAGTATTGACGGAGAACTCTTTGACGGGGGAACCGCAAAGGGACAGGAACTGGAGATCGGCTCACATTCCTTCATAGACAATTTCGAGGAGCAGATCACCGGAAAGAACATCGGAGATGAATTTGATGTAAATGTGACCTTCCCTGAGGATTATCACGAAAAGAGTCTTGCAGGAAAGCCTGCAGTGTTCAATGTGAAGCTGAACGGCATCAGGGAAAATCAGATGCCCGAGCTTAATGATGACTTTGCAGATGAGGTATCGGAGTTTTCAACTCTCAAGGAATACAAAGAAGACATCAAAAAGAAGCTGAAGGAGGGCAAGGAGGAAGAGGCAAAGAGGATCAAGACCGATCAGGCATTAAAGGCCATTGTCGAGGATTCCGAGATGGATATCCCCCAGGCCATGATCGATACCGAGGCCGAGCAGCTTGTTCAGAACTTTGCAAACCGGTTCAGACAGCAGGGCTTCACCCTTCAGCAGTACATGCAGTTTACGGGCATGACGGCTGACAAGCTCAAGGAGGACATGACAGCCCAGGCAAAGATCAATATTGAATCAAGGCTTGTGCTTGAAGCTGTCGCAAAGGCTGAAAAGATAGAGGCAACAGAAGAGGAACTTGACAAAGAACTCGAGGCCATGGCAGCACAGTACAGGATCGAAAAAGACAAGATACGCGAGATCCTGGGTGAGGAAGAAGTGAAAAACATCAGGCAGAATCTTGCAATGCAGAAGGCTGCCGATTTCATAGTCGACAATTCCAAAGAGGATGCAAAGAAAAAGGCGGAGATACCTGAGGACGGAGAGGTGATCGAAAAGAAGGCCGCTCCCAAAAAGAGATCCGCAAAGAAAAAGGAAGAATCAAAGGAGGACTGAAAAATGCTGGTGCCTACCGTCATAGAGACGACCAACAGAGGCGAGAGAGCCTATGATATCTATTCAAGACTGCTCAAGGAAAGGATCGTTTTCCTCGGAGATGAGGTGAATTCCACGACGGCCGGACTTGTTGTGGCACAGATGCTTTTCCTGGAGGCAGAGGACCCTGAAAAGGACATCCATTTCTACATAGACAGCCCCGGTGGATCGGTTCCCGACGGGCTTGCGATCTACGATACCATGCAGTATGTCAAATGCGATGTCTCAACGATCTGCATAGGAATGGCGGCATCCATGGGAGCATTTCTCCTTGCAGGAGGAGCAAAGGGAAAGAGACTCATCCTTCCCAATGCCGAGGTCATGATCCATCAGCCTCTCGGCGGAGCCCAGGGACAGGCAACGGAGATCCAGATAGCTGCCGAGCATATATTACGTACAAAAAAGAGACTCAACGAGATGCTTGCCGAAAACACCGGACAGCCTCTTGAAAAGGTTTCTGCAGATACCGAACGCGACAACTGGATGAGCGCTGAGGAAGCAAAAGAATACGGCCTTGTGGACAGGGTAGTGGTCAACAGGCTTGAAAGTGAAAAGGAAAAAGATAAGGATAAAAAATAATGGCAGGGAAGAATTTTGATGACAGGATCAGATGCTCATTTTGCGGAAAGACCCAGGACCAGGTACAAAAGCTCATAGCAGGTCCCAACGGTACCTACATCTGCGATGAGTGCATAGCCATCTGTGCCGACATCATTGACGAGGAAAATGAAGACGCAGGCTACGGGGAAAATCTGGAGATAAACCTTTTGAAGCCCGAGGAGATCAATGATTTCCTGAATGAATATGTGATAGGGCAGGAGGAAGCAAAAAAGGTACTTTCCGTAGCTGTGTATAATCATTACAAGAGAATACTGGCACCGCCCGATCCCGATGTGGAACTGCAAAAGAGTAACATACTGATGCTCGGTCCTACGGGAAGCGGAAAGACTCTCCTGGCACAGACGCTTGCAAAGATAATCAATGTGCCGTTTGCCATCGCTGATGCGACCTCGCTCACCGAGGCCGGATATGTGGGAGAGGATGTCGAGAATATCCTACTGAAACTGATCCAGGCATCCGACTATGATGTGGACAGGGCTCAGGTCGGCATAGTCTACATCGACGAGATAGACAAGATATCGAGAAAAGGCGAGAATGTCTCCATCACAAGAGATGTCTCCGGAGAAGGAGTCCAGCAGGCATTGCTCAAGATCATTGAAGGCACGGTTGCATCGGTGCCGCCCCAGGGAGGCAGGAAGCATCCTCACCAGGAGATGATCCAGATAGATACCACGAACATTCTCTTCATAGTGGGAGGTGCCTTTGAGGGTCTCGAAAAGATAGTAGAGACAAGACTGGACCAGAAATCCATCGGCTTTAATGTGGATATCGGAGATAAGCATGAGGATGACAAAAACAGGGCTTTCCACAGTGTTCAGCCCGAAGATCTGGTCAAGTTCGGGATCATACCGGAACTTGTGGGAAGGCTGCCGGTCAATGTAGCCCTCGACAATCTGGACAGGGATGCTCTCATCAGGATCCTGACCGAGCCGAAGAGCGCCATCATCAAACAGTATGTCAGGCTGATGGAACTGGATGAGGTGAAGCTGACATTTGAAAAGGATGCGGTGGCAGCCATAGCCGACAAGGCCATAGCCAGAAAGACGGGTGCCCGAGGCCTTCGTTCGATCCTCGAAGAGATACTGACCGATGTGATGTTCCGTGTTCCTTCGGATGAGACCATCAGAGAGGTCATCATCACGAAGGGAACAGTTGAAAAAAAGGGAGAACCTTTGGTGGTGCACGACGAACATCACGGTTACAAGAAGAGGTCTTATGATAATAAAAACAGCGGAGCTTGAAACTGTAGCAGGTGTAACAACAAAGGGTCTGCCTCAAACGGGCAGACCCGAATTTGCTTTTGCGGGGAGGAGCAATGTGGGGAAATCCTCACTCATTAATTCCATCGTCAAAAGGAAGTCACTTGCCAGAACATCCGGAACTCCGGGCAAGACCCAGACCATGAATTTTTATAATATAAACAATGAGTTCACTCTGGTGGATCTGCCGGGCTACGGCTACGCGAAGGTTGACCTTGAATTCAAAAAAAAATGGGGAAGGATGATCGAAAAGTACCTCACCGGTTCAAAGACTCTCAAAGGGATCATACTTCTCGTGGATATCAGACACAGGCCCACAGCGGATGACAGGGATATGTATGAGTGGATCTGTTCGAAAAACCTGCGCTGTGCCGTGGCGGCAACAAAGCTTGACAAGCTCAAAAGATCAGAGGTGAAAAAGTCCCTGGAACTGATAAAAAAAGAACTGGGGCTCAGAGAAGATGACAGGCTCATTCCCTTTTCCGCATCTACCGGAGCGGGAAGGGATGAGATCTGCGGATATATAGAGAATTTACTTGAGGAGGAAACGTTATGACAAAGATTGATATCATTTCAGGATTTCTGGGAGCAGGCAAGACCACTCTCATCAAAAAACTCATCGCAGAGTCATTTGCGGGACAGAAGGTCGTCCTCATCGAAAATGAATTCGGTGAGATCGGCATAGACGGAGGGTTTCTCCGTGATGCGGGCATAAATGTCACGGAGATGAATTCCGGCTGCATCTGCTGCTCGCTGGTGGGAGATTTCAGGGAGGCTCTCACAAAGGTCATAGAGGAATACGCCCCCGACCGCATAGTGATAGAGCCCTCCGGAGTAGGAAAACTTTCCGATGTGGCAAAGGCCGTGGAAAGGGTAAATGAAAAGGAAGACAAGGTGACGATCAATTCCCTGGTTGCGGTAGTTGACGGTACGAAGACAAAGATGTACATGAAGAACTTCGGTGAGTTTTTCAACAACCAGGTGGAAAGCGCCGGTACCATCATCATCAGCCGTACACAAAAGATGGATGAGGCAAAGCTTCTGGAATTAAACGGCCTTTTGCGTGAGCATAATAAGGACGCCGTGATCATCACGACTCCCTGGGATGATATCAGGGGAGACCAGATCCTTGCTGCAATGGAAAAGGGACACACCCTGGTGGACAGCCTCCTCGAGGAGATGAAAAATCTGCCCGATGAGGACGAGGATGAACATCACCATCATCATCATCACCATGATCATGAAGACCACGGCCATGATCACGACGAGCATGAGCATCATCACGATGACCATGATGAGCATGATGATCATGACCATGATCATGAAGAACATGAGCATCATCATGACCACGATCATGATGACCATGATCATGAACATCACCATCATGACCATGAGGAGCATGAGCACGGACATCATCACCACCATCATCATCACGGTGAGCATGATGCGGATGAGGTTTTCCAGAGCTGGGGCATGGAGACTCCGCAGAAATTTGACAGGAGCAGGCTTGAGGAGATATTGAAGGAACTTGCGGATGAAGACAGCCTGAAGTACGGCATAGTCCTTCGTGCAAAGGGCATTGTTCCTGCAAATGACGGAAACATCTGGTATGAGTTTGATCTGACTCCGGGAGAATATGAGATCAGGGAGGGCTCTCCCGATTATACCGGAAGGCTCTGTGTCATAGGTTCAGGTATAAACGAACACAATATCAGTGAGCTGTTTGGAGCGTGAATATGCTGAAAAAGAGAAAGGAGATCCCGGTTTATCTGTTCACCGGATTTCTTGAAAGCGGAAAGACCAGTTTCATAAAGGAAACCCTCAAGGATAACCAGTTTAAGGACGGCCTGAAAACGGTCTATATCATCTGTGAGGAGGGCGAGGTCGAGCTTTCAAAGGAAGAGATAGAAGACAACAGGTTTTTATTATACTATATAGAAGATGAAGAAAAGGTAACTGCCGAGGAATTTGTAAAGATCGATCAGGAGTTAAAGCCGGACAGGGTTCTCATTGAGTATAACGGCACATGGGAGCCGGACAGGGTGATCGAGGCACTGCCTTCGCACTGGCTCATGGCAGAGGGTATCGCCACCGTTGATGCGTCAACCTATACGGATTATCTGAACAACATGAAGCAGATGATGACGAGACAGTTCAGGTACGCAGACCTGGTGCTCTTCAACAGATGCAAAGAAAGCGATGACCTGCCGGTATTCAAGAGGACTGTGAAGGCAATAAACCGGCCGGCCCAGGTCATATTTGAGATGCCGGACGGGACCATCAATGCCAATGTGAAGGAAGAACTGCCCTACGATCTGAATTCCGATACCATAGAGATCGCGGATGATGTCTTCGGTATCTGGTATCTGGATACATTTGAGAACCTGGATAATTATGTGGGGAAAAAGGTCATTTTCAAGGGACAGGTCCTTCATCCTAAAAAAGCGGCTTCAAATGTATTTGTTCCCGGAAGGCTTTGCATGACCTGCTGTGCCGCGGACATCCAGTTTGTGGGATTTCCCTGCAGCTGGGAAAAGGCAAAGGAGCTGAAGGAAAAAAGCTTTGTAAAGGTCACGGCAACGATAGGAAGCCGGTTTTCAAGTGAACTCGGACAGAATGCTCCGGTGCTTGCGGCACAGAGTGTGGAGACAGCCGAAGCGCCGGCTGATGAGGTGGTGTATTTCCAGTAAAAGAATACAGACTGATCCGTTACGGTATGGGAGGGGATCTTCATGAAGAATTCTGAAAAACATTTAATAGTTGTTTCGAATGACAGATCGAAATTTGCCGAGGAGATCGTCGGGAGCGGAGTGGTTCCGACATACTGTCCTCCGCAGCAGACAGCTTTGTACGGAATGAAGGACAGAGCCGACTGTATACTGATCCTGCTGTATGAAGAGACGGAAGAGGATATAAAGAAACTGGCAAGATATCTGACCAACCTGTGCATAGATGAGGAAAAGAATCTTTTTGTCTTTGGGAAAAAGAATCTGGTGGATATCATAAAGAAGGCCGTGCCGTCTCTTTTTGTCATATCCTCAGGGTATGCTTTTTCGGATGTTTTCACGGATATAATAAAGGATCTTCTGGCCTTCATGAACGAAATGCAGGAGAGGAACAAGCCTGTCCTTCTTTTTGTGGATGTGGATGAAAGCTATATCACAAGGATCAAGCCGTATCTGACAAAGGCTTTTGATGTTTATTCGAGTATCAAGGGAAACGGATATGATATTTCATCAAGGGTGAGATTTTCGGATGTGGTCGTATTGTCCACATCGGTGACACTGCCGGCGGTAGCCTTCACTACCCTCTTTGTATCGATGATGAAAAAAAGGCTGAAGGATCCGAATTTTGCCGTTTATTTCATGGCATCAAATTCCGATGAGCAGAATATCATCAACACCCTGTCCGTAAACTATGACGGACAGAGCGTGAAGAATGTTCTGGAGGAGGGGGGCTTCATATCCATATCAAAGGACAAGGATCTTGAGAAAACGGCAGATTTTTTGATAAAGAGGGTCAAGAGATGACAAAGGTCATAACCCTGCGTTCGAGATTTCTGGGGATACCTGTCTGGAATATTCCCGGTGAGGAGAATGAAAATAAGGAAAGACTGACCATCCTCAAGGACGGAAAGACCGTCTATGAGTTTCTGCTTCCGATCTCAAAGGACAGTGTGCTCACGGACAGAAAACCTGATTTCTATGATTATCTGCAGGTTATCGGTGTGAACAGGAACCGGTTCTATCCTGACTATATGACAAAAGCGGATGACAATATCAGATCCGGTGACGAGATAATGATAACTGGAGATCTGCCGGACCGCTTTTTTGATCTTGTGACCGAGGTGGACATCCTTCCTTATTATGAGGAATGTCTGCTGCACTATCATGCGCCTTTCGGCTTTGCCTCCGATCCCAACGGGCTGATCTTTGATAAGGGCCTGTGGCATATCTATCATCAGCACAATCCATTGGGCTGCGGCTGGGGAAACATGAGCTGGGGGCATGCGGTGACGGAGGATTTCATTCATTACAGTTTTGAGGGGGACGTGCTTTTTCCCGATGAGCTGGGTGTCATCTATTCCGGCTCTGCCATAAAAAATGACAAAGGGTGCTTCGGACTTCCGAAGGATGCGATCCTGTATTTCTATACCTGTGCGGGAAACGCGCCCTACAGGGGAAAAAAGGAGCCACCCTTTAATTACAGGAGGGGAAAGAGTGTCCAAAGGATGGCATATTCCCTTGACGGCGGAAAGACTCTTGTAAAGTACCCGGGGTTTGAGCTTGATCTGAAAAGAAGTGAAAGCCGTGATCCGAAGGTGTTCTTTTTCAGGGAGAGCGGAGTCTTTGTGATGATCGTGTATCTTGAGAGAAATTCGTTTGCCATCCTGCGCTCCGAGAACATGCGTGACTGGGAAAAGACACAGGAACTTGACCTGGTGCCCATGTGGGAGTGTCCGGATCTCGTGGAGATTTCCGACAGGAGCGGCAACAGGCGCTGGGCCCTGCTTTCCGCGGACGGTTTTTATTATATGGGAAAGTTTGACGGCTGCAGGTTTTCTTTTGAGGGTGTCATGAGGGGTCTCTATGATGACAGGGTGCCCTATGCGGGTCAGACCTTTTCAAATGTGAAGGGAAGGACCGTTGCGATGTCGTGGCTGCGCCGCAATAATACCGGAGAGGATTTTACCGGATATCTTTCGGTGCCGAGGGAACTTTCGCTTGACAGGGATGAGTACGGATATTACATCAGACAGTCCTTTGCAAGGGAACTTGATAATTTTGTCGAGGATGAAGAGGACGGGGGCCTTTTGATACGCGATATCAACATTACCGAAAGGATAGATGCGCAGGGAAAGAGGTTGTCGGTGAAGTTTTAGTCGTTTGGGAGTTGAACAGGATGGGTCGAGGATTGTTTTTGAAATACAGGCGGTTCTGTGCGTTGGCAGCTTTTCTGCTTTTTTTTCTGTCATTGCTCATAGGTTACGGGGATGAGTCGGCAAACAGTCTTCTGATCCCGGTCAAGGCAGGCCTGATAGTCTTTTGCGCATCCTTCTATTTTGTTTTCTGTCATTTTGCCGGGGATGAAAGGGAAAAGAGGAACTGCGGAGTTCTGAGTCTGTTTATTCTTGTTTATGAAATCCTTCTTTTTTGCAGTGTAGCAAAAACAATAATAAACATAAGATACTATACTGCTATATTAAACAGCCTGATATGGATCCCTGTCAGTCTTTTTTTTGTTGTGCGGTTCGGGAGGGAACTCCTTGATGCGGCAGCGAGGATAATTAAAGACAGGGACACGAGACTGCAGGTGATTTCATCATTTGTCACTGCGGCGGTTGTGATCGTTCTTTCTGCAGAGCCTGATGGCATCAGATTCACGTGGGACTCAGATACGCTTTATGCATTTATCTATGAGCAGGGCTTTGAAGCTCTTTTTGATGCAAAACTGACAACCTTTCACAGTCATGTCAGCGCAGTATATGCGCATATACTGATACTGTTAAAGCTTCTTGTCGGAGATGTAAGAATTGCATTTTTTGTGTTGAATTCTCTTGTCATCCTGTGTGCTTCATTTGGAATGACTTTCCTGCTAAGAAGTCTTGTGCCGGAAAAAAAGAATTTCCAATATATTTTTTCTTCTGCTGTTTTCATGTTTTCACCCTGGATCTGCGGCATGTCAACCTATCATATATATGATTTTTATATCTGGTGCCTTTTTCCTCTAATGATCTGTTTTCTTGCCAAAGGAAATGAAGAGGGCTTTTTTGTGACAGGAGTCATGATCACCTTTTCAAAGGCATCGGGTCTTGTGGTATTTGGGAGCGTGTGTGTGGGAATACTATTGGCAGACATTTTTCGTATGGTCAGGAAAGATGAAAAAACCGGGATGCTGGACATTTTGAAAAGTGTTTTTTTTGAGATCAGATATTGGGCTTATGCATCAGTGGCTTTCATCTTTGTCCTGATTTTCAGATCAGGCATATCTTCCGAAGTTCAGTTTGAGGATACTGTCTTTGGAATAGATCTTTCTCATATAGCTCATCAGATTAAGATTTATACAACAGCAGGATTTCTTTGGATCTTTTTTGTCATGACGGTGATTCTTTTCATATTGATCATGAAAAAAAAGACCGGACTGTCTGAGGAAGCCATCAGGATCATAAACATACTTCTGATATCCGACATAGTGTTTTTTATATTCAACTGCCTTTGCATCACATACAGGATGCCGAGATACATGGATGGCCATATAGCGGTATTGTATATTTGTGCGGCTGTACTCA